>DASYOA010000161.1:0-10031 GCA_036008265.1 Opitutaceae bacterium | reverse complement strand
GCGCGATTAAGGAAGCATAACGCTGGCGAAGTGACTTATTCATCAAGACTTCGGCCATGGCGCATCAAGACCGCAGTGGCCTTTACAAATGAAACTCGCGCCCGAATTTTTGAGCGTTATCTGAAAGGCGCTTCTGGTCGGGCTTTTGCAAAGAAACATTTTTGACCTTCGCCGTTGGGCTTTCACCTTCGCTGAAGCTATGGCGGACAAGACCGCTTGGCGGGCCTGCCACGCCGAAGTAAAACGAAGGCGGGGAAATTTTGCGAAAAGCTCCTTGCGCGACGGGGGTGGGGTGGTAGGTTGCGATCATTTTTCCGGCTCACCGCAGCGTTTTCGACCATGGTTTCCGCTAACACAGAACTGGCTTACAACAGCAAAATCGAAGGCGACGTCGTCGTCTCCCGCGCCGATGCGGTCATTAACTGGATCCGCACCAACTCGATGTGGCCCATGCCGATGGGCCTGGCGTGCTGCGCCATCGAGCTGATGGGCGTGGCGGCGAGCCGTTTTGACATCGCGCGTTTCGGCGCCGAGGTCATGCGGTTTTCGCCGCGCCAGGCCGACGTGATGATCGTCGCCGGTACCGTCACCTACAAAATGGCCAGCGCGTTGCGCCGCATCTATGACCAGATGCCCGACCCGAAATGGGTCATCGCGATGGGCGCTTGCGCCAGCACGGGCGGCATGTATCGCAGCTACGCGGTCCTGCAAGGCGTGGATCGCATCGTCCCCGTCGATGTTTACGTGAGCGGGTGCCCGCCGCGGCCCGAGGCGTTGCTTGACGCGCTCATGAAGCTCCAGGCCAAGGTCAGGCGCGAGCCCGCATTCGCCAATCTCAACCGCGCCTAAGCCGCCCGCTTTTTCTCGCATGACTGCCGCCGACGTTACGACAGCCTTGAAGGAAAAATTTCCGCAAGCCGCTGCGCGCGCGAGCCTCGACTGGCCGGCCTTCAATGTTCCTGCCGCCGAGGCGCTGGCCGTGCTGAAATACCTCCGAGACGAGTTCGCTTTCGATCTGCTCACGGATGTGACCGCCATCGATTGGAGCGCGGGAAAATCGCCCCGTTTCACCGTTGTCTGGCATGTGTTTTCAACCACCCGGCACACTTATGTCCGCCTCGCGGCCGATTGTCCCGATGACACCGCGCCGGCGATGCCGAGCGCCACCGGGCTGTGGCCCGGGGCCAACTGGCACGAGCGCGAGACCTACGACATGTTCGGCATCATTTTCGAGGGACATCCGGATTTGCGCCGCATCCTGATGTGGGAGGGCTATCCGTATTTTCCGTTGCGTAAGGAATTCCCGCTCGCCGGCATCGAGACCGACCTGCCCGACGTCGAAATCGCAGCCGAGACGAAGGCCAAGCTGATCCCCGCGCCAATGATGGGAGGACCGTTCGTGGCCTCAACGGGCGAAATGGGCCTCGGCGACGCCGAACCCAAGGCGAAAGACGAAAGCTGGAACGAACGCCGGGAGAAACCATGAAAAGTTCACGGTTCACAGTTTGCTGTTCACGGTTTGTTCAAGAATCGCTCACACGCTGCAACCGTGAACCGATAACCGTGAACCGATAACTTTTTCCCGATGGCCACCGAACACATTTTTCCCGATAGCGCCGCGAAGGCGGCCGACGCCCAGGCTCACGCCCGGGCCGTCGCCCAGGCTGGCGTGCCGGCCGCCACCGAGTTCGAGACCGAAAAAATGTCGCTCTCGATGGGGCCGTCGCATCCGTCCACCCACGGCGTGCTGCGCGTGCAGGTGGAGCTCGACGGCGAGATCGTGACGAAGGCCGAGCCGGTCGTCGGCTACCTGCACCGTGGCGACGAGAAGATCGCGGAAAACATGACCTACAACCAGTTCGTGCCGTACACGGACCGGCTGGATTACCTCGCGCCGCTCGCGAACAACGTCGCCTACGCCATCGCGGTCGAGCGCCTCGCGAAACTCGAGCTGCCGCCGCGCTGCCAGGCCATCCGCGTCATCGTGTGCGAGATGGCGCGCATCTCGGCGCATTTGATGGGGCTCGGCGCCTACGGCATCGATGTCGGCGCGTGGTCGGTGTTTCTCTACACGTTCACCGAGCGCGAAAAACTCTACAAGCTGTTCGAGGAGCTGACCGGCGCGCGTTTCACCACGAGCTACACCCGCATCGGCGGCGTGGCGCGCGACGTGCCCGAGGGCTGGGTCGGCCGCGTGGATGCGTTTTGCGACCAGTTCCTTCCCATCCTCGAGGAGACCTTGAACCTGCTGACGCGGAACAAAATCTTCCTCGATCGCACCGAGGGCATCGGCGTGATCTCGAAGGCGGACGCCATCGCCTACGGCCTGACCGGTCCGAACCTGCGCGGCTCGGGCGTGCCGCTCGACCTGCGCAAGGACAAACCCTACAGCGGCTATGAACAGTATGAGTTCGACGTGCCGGTGGGCTCGCGCGGCGATTGCTACGACCGCTACCTCGTGCGCGGCGAGGAGATGCGCCAAAGCGTGCGCATCCTCAAGCAGGCCGTCGCGAAATTTCCCGGCGGCGAGTGGTATGCGAAGGATGCGCGCAAGATTTTCGCCCCGCCCAAGGACAAGATCCTCACGAGCATGGAGGAACTGATCCAGAATTTCATGCTCGTCACCGAGGGCCCGCAGATGCCGGCCGGCGAGGTGTATTTCGAGGCGGAAAACCCCAAGGGCGCGCTGGGCTTTTATGTCGTGAGCAAGGGCGGCGGCGTGCCGTGGCGACTGAAGATCCGTTCGCCGTCGTTCTGCAATCTCTCGATCCTGCCCAAAGTCTGCGTCGGCGCGATGATCTCCGACGTCGTCTCCATCCTCGGCTCGCTCGACTTCGTCATGGGCGAGTGCGATCGCTAATTCCAAAAAACTTTTAACCGCTAATTCACGCTAATGAACGCTAATTCAGAGAGGCTGACCGGGATAGAAAAATCCGCGTTCATCTGCGCCTGCCCGCCGAAGCCTCGGCGAAGGCGGGTCCATCCGCGGTTGTCTCTCTTTGGTTTCCAATGAATTTAAAACCCGACACGCTCCAGCGCATCGACGAGGTCATCCCGCACTACCCGAACAAGCGGAGTGCCTCGCTGCCGTTGCTGCACCTCGTGCAGGAGGACATCGGCTGCATTTCCGACGAGGCCATCGAGTGGATCGCGGCGAAACTCGGCCTGCAGCCGATCAATATTTTTGAGCTGGTGACGTTTTACCCGATGTTCCGGCGCAAGCCCATCGGCCGCCGCCACATCAAGGTCTGCCGCACGCTTTCCTGCGCGCTCATGGGCGGCTACAAAACCTGCGCGGAGTTTAAAAAACAATTCGGCTGCGAGCTCGGCGAGACGTCGGCCGACGGTGAGGCCACGATCGAGTTCGTCGAATGCCTCGCGAGCTGCGGTACCGCGCCGGTCGTGATGATCGACGAGGAGCTCCACCAAAAGGTGGACTCCGCCAAGGCGCGCGAATTAAGCGCGCGAATAAAGGCTGAAAAGCTGAAGGGCTGAAAGGCTGGAGGCCTTCTCAAACGGACCAATCGAGCAACTGTGAACCCTCAACTCTCAACCGCCAAACTTTCAGCCTTTCAGTTATTCAGCCCTTCAGCCTTTCCCTAACATGCCTGTCCAACGCCGCATCATTTTCAAGCACATCGACGAGCCCGGTTACTCGAACGACCTCGCGTGCTATGTGCGCAATGGCGGCTACGAGGTGTTGAGAAAATCCGTCCTGCGGAAGCCGGAGGAGCTGATGGACGAGGTGAAAAAGGCCGGGCTGCGCGGCCGCGGTGGCGCGGGCTTCCCGTGCGGCATCAAGTGGACGCTGGTGGACCGCAAGAGCGGCAAGCCCATTTACCTCATCGTCAATGCCGACGAGTCCGAGCCCGGCACGTTCAAGGACCGCTACATCATGGAGCAGGATCCGCATCAATTGATCGAGGGCATCATGATCACGTGCTTCGCGAACAACGTGAAGCAGGCCTACATCTACATCCGCGGTGAGTTTCCCCAGGGCGCGCGCATCCTCGAACAGGCCATCGCCGAGGCCCGTGCGGCGAATTTCTGCGGTCCGAACATCCTGGGCACAAACTACGGTTGCGAAATCTACGTGCACCGCGGCGCCGGCGCCTACATTTGCGGCGAAGAGACCGGCCTGATCGAGTCGCTCGAGGGCAAGCGCCCGTATCCGCGCATCAAGCCGCCGTATTTTCCCGCCGTGCTCGGCCTCTACCAGTGCCCGACCATCGTCAACAACGTCGAGACGCTTTGCCACGTGAAGCACATTGCGGACATGGGCGGCGACGCCTACGCGAAGATCGGCACGCCCAACAACACCGGCACGCGCATTCTCTGCGTGAGCGGCCATGTGCAGCGCCCGGGCTATTACGAGTTCGAGGTCGGCAAGGTCACGCTGGGCCAGCTCCTCAATGAGGTGTGCGGCGGGCCGCTGCCCGGCCGCCAGTTCAAGGCCGTCATCCCCGGCGGCTCGTCGGCGAAAATCCTCAAGTGCGGCGAAGTTTTCACGGTGAAAAACAAGGATGGCTCCACGCGCACGCTCGCGTTCGACGACATCCCGATGGATTTCGACACGCTCGCGGCGGTCGGAACGATGGGCGGCTCCGGCGGCGTCATCGTGATGGACGATTCCGTCAACATGGTCGAGGCGCTCGGCAACATCAACGCGTTCTATGCCCACGAGAGCTGTGGCCAGTGCACGCCCTGCCGCGAAGGCTCGTTGTGGATGAAGAAAATCACCGCCCGCATGGTGAATGGCGATGCGCGGCCCGAGGACGGCGCGTTGCTCAAGAACGTGGCCGACCAGATCGCCGGCCGCACGATCTGCGCCTTCGGCGAAGCCTGCGCGTGGCCCACCCAAAGCTTCGTCCTGAAATTCGGCGACGAATTCAAGGCCTACGCCGAAACCAAAAAAGCCAAAACCGACGCAGCCATCGAGCTAGTTTAACTTTTTAACCGCTAATCTTCGCTAATGAACGCTAATTTCCTACTTGTAGGTCGGGGTTTATCCCCGACGTGTCGGGGGTAAAGCCCGACCTACAATCCCAATGACCAAGCATCCTATTTCCATTAGCGAAAATTAGTGCCCATTAGTGGTTTCCAAAAAACTTTCCAGATGATCGCTCCGACCCAACCCGACCTCATCACCGTCAACATCGACGGGCGCGAGATCGCCGTGCCCAAGGGCACCAACGTGATCGAAGCCGCGCGCCGGCTCGGCATCGAGGTGCCGCACTATTGTTATCACGCGAAGCTCACCATCGTCGGCAACTGCCGCATGTGCCTCGTCGAGATGGGCCTGCCCGCCGTCGATCCCGCGACGAAGACGCCGATCCTGGATGCGGCCACGGGCAAGCCGAAGATCAACTGGATGCCGCGCCCCACCATCGGTTGCGCGACGAACGCCTCGCCCGGCCTGCACATCCGCACGACCACGCCGCTGGTGAAGGAATGCCGCGAAGGCGTGATGGAGTTTCTCCTTATCAACCATCCGCTCGACTGCCCGATTTGCGACCAGGCCGGCGAATGCTCGCTCCAGGAACACGCCACGGGCTACGGCCGCGGCTATTCGCGCTTCATCGAAAACAAGAACGTCAAACCCAAGCGCACCCAGCTCGGCCCGCGCGTCACGCTCGACGACGAGCGCTGCATCCTCTGCTCGCGCTGCGTCCGCTTCTCGCAGGAAATCGCGAAGGACGACGTGCTCGGCTTCATCGACCGCGGCAGCTACTCGACGCTCACCTGCTATCCCGGCAAAAAACTCGAGAACAACTATTCGCTCAACACCGTCGATATCTGCCCGGTCGGCGCGCTCACCTCGACGGACTTCCGTTTCAAGATGCGCGTCTGGTTCCTCAAGCAGACCGACAGCATCGACCCGGAATCGTCCACGGGCTGCAACACCGTCGCCTGGTCGCGCGAGGGCGTCATCTATCGCATCACCCCGCGCCAGAACGACGAGGTCAACGACGTATGGATGCCGGACAGCGGCCGCGAACTCTACAAGCAAGTCCGCGCCGCCGGCCGTCTCACCGAGACAAAGATTGAGGGTGGCTCCGCGCTGCCCGACGCCGCCATGGCCAAGGCCGTGCAGTTGCTCAAAGCCGGCTCGGTCGCCGTCGTCGGTTCGGGCCGCAGCTCGGTCGAGGAACAGTTTCTCACGAAAAAAATCGCCGACACGTTGCACGCGCCGGCCTGGCTCGTCAGCCGGGTGGGGAAGGGCGACGGGATTCTCGTCTCCGCCGACCGCAACCCGAATGTGCGCGGCGCGCTCGTCACTGGCCTGATCAAGGAACTTCCGACGGCACAACTCACCGCACTCGCCGCAAAAATAGACTCGGGCGAAATCAAGACGGTGCTCAGCGTCGGCGAAGACCTCGCCGCCGCCGGCCTCACGGTGGCCGAGCTCAAGAAAGCGTCTGTCATTTATCTCGGCACCCAGACCGACGGCACCAGCGCCGCCGCCGCGGTCGTGCTGCCCACGCTTACCGTTTTTGAAAAGAACGGCACGTTCATCAACCAGCAGTTCCGCCTCCAGAAATTTTCCAAGGCCGTGCCTGGCACGGCCGGTGCAACCGACGACCTCGTCGTACTCGCGAAGCTTCTCTCCGGGGTCAGTGGCGGAACGCTCACCGGCGATGTCGATGCGCTGTGGACGACACTCAGCGCGGAAATCCCGCAATTCCCGGCGATCACGTTTGCCAGCCTGCCTGCGACCGGCCTGCTGCTCGACCGCACACCCTGGGCCGGCCTGCCCTTTGCCGAAGGCGAGACGCTGCATTACAAACCGGCACAACTTGCTGCCACGACTACCTGATTTTTTACACCAAGATCTTTTTAAAAGCGATGAAACCTATCATCCACAGCCTATTCTTGCTGGCCGATCAGGGGGTAGGGCGGGACCGCCGGGCCCGCCGGGAACTTGGCGGCGCGCCCGGCGGTCGCGCCCTACCTCAAAATCTGAATTCAAAATGTAATTGGTCTTAGTGGTTTCAACTCCAATGGATTTTTTCTTCAATCTTCCGATCTGGCTCCAGACTGCGATCAAGGGCATCGCGGCCATCGCCGTGCTGATTCCGTTTGCCGGCGCATGCTCAATGGCCGAGCGCAAGGTTTCCGCCTGGATCCAGGGCCGGCCCGGCCCGAACCGCGCCATCGTGCCGTGGGTCGCGTGGATTCCGTTTCTCGGCAGGTTCCTCCAGCGGCTCGGCGTGTTTCACCTCATGGCCGACGGCGGCAAGTTCGTGTTCAAGGAGAATGTCGTCCCGGCGCACGTGAACCGTTTTTATTATCAGCTCGCGCCGGTCATCGCGCTCATCCCCGCGCTCACCACGATCGTCTTCGTGCCGTTCGGCGTGTATTGGGACGCGAAACACATGCTGCAGCCGCTCGTGCTGGCCAATCTCGATGTCGGCATCCTCGCGGTCTTCGCGGTGAGCTCGCTCGGTGTTTACTCGATCATCCTCGCGGGCTGGGCCTCGAATTCGAAATATCCGTTCCTCGGCAGCGTGCGCGCCTCGGCGCAGCTCATCTCCTACGAGCTGTCGATGACGCTTTCGGTGCTGCCGGTTTTCCTGTGGGCCAACCAGCCCGGCGGCAATGGCACGCTCAGCCTCTTCGACGTCGTGCAGTTGCAGAGCGGCCATGGGCTGCACTGGCAGAGCGTCTGGTACGCTTTCTTGATGCCGCTCTCGGCGTTCATTTTCCTCGTCTCGCTTTTCGCCGAGACGAACCGCCAGCCGTTCGACATGCCCGAGTCGGAAGCCGACCTCGTGGGCGGATTTCACACCGAATACGGCGAGTTCAAGTGGTCGCTCTTCTTTGTGGCCGAGTATGCGCACATGATCGTGGGCTCGGGCGTGTTTGTGCTGCTGTTCCTCGGCGGCTGGAATCCCCTGCCGGGGCTGCCCCTGGCGCCGCTCATCGCCGGCCTGCCGGTGTGGCTGGGCGGGCTCATCGCCATCGCCATCTTCCTCGGCAAGGTCATCGCCTTCATCTTTCTTTTCATGTGGGTGCGCTGGACGCTCCCGCGTTTCCGCTACGACCAGGTGATGAAGATCGGCTGGCAGAAACTCCTGCCGCTCGCCATCGCCAACCTCATCATCTATGCCATCGCCATCGCGATCATCCAAAAATGATTAAGACGTTCAAAGTTCAACGTTCCCGGTTCAAGGTTGCAGGCCATGCGCTGCACGGGGATCAGGCTTTGATACTTGGAACCTGAAACTTTAAACTTTTCCCCCAATGGCCGTAATCCAAGTCCAACGTAAACCGCTCTCCTTCGCCGAGCGCACCTACCTGCCGCAGATTTTCGGTGGCCTGAAGATCACGCTCAAGCATCTCTTTGCGCCGAATGTGACGATGGAGTATCCCGAGCAGCGCCCGGCCATCCCGCCTCACTATCGCGGCGTGCCCACGCTGGTGAAAGATCCGAACGGCCGGGAGAAATGCGTTTCCTGCCAACTCTGCGAGTTCGTCTGCCCGCCCAAGGCCATCCGCATCACGCCGGGCGAGCTGCCGCCCGACAGCGAGCATGCCAACGTGGAAAAAGGCCCGCAGGCCTTCGACATCGACATGCTCCGCTGCATCTACTGCGGCCTGTGCGAGGAAGTCTGCCCCGAGGAGGCGATTTTCCTGCAAAATCAGTATTCGATGTGCGGCACCAGCCGCGAGGAGATGGTCAACCACAAGGACCGGCTCTACGAACTCGGCGGCACGCTGCCCGACAGTCATTTCAAGTGGGACAAGAAAAAGGCCGCCGCCGAGGAAGCCGCCCACGGGCATCACTGAAACTTCACCTCATGAATTTACTGGCAGACGCATTAAAGGTAGGGCGAGGCATCCTTGACGAGCCGAGGGAAACGCGGCGCGCCCGGCGGTCGCGCCCTACCATGTTTTGTTTTGAACATCCTCCTTCGCTAAAGCTACGAAGGACAGGGAAGATCGCGAAGAGTCGCTGGGATTTCTGCCATCAAAGGCAAAAGCAGGGCCTGCTTGGAAGTTTGATGCGAACTGATCTCAGTCGCTTCGTTTCCTTGGCGACCTTCTGTGAAAAATGTTTTGTTGAGGACCGCGGCGCGCCCGGCGGCGACGAGTGCGATAGCCTCGTCGGTCGTGCCCTACCTTTATCGTAAACATCTTCAAAGCCACATGCCTGACCTTTTCTTCTACTTCTTCGCTGTGTTTACCACGGTGTGCGCGTTTGGCGTCGTGTTGAACCGCAACACCGTCAATGCCGCGATCTGCCTGCTGCTCAGCCTTTTTGGCGTGGCGGCGCTTTTCACGCTGCTCGACGCCTACCTGCTGGCCGTGCTGCTCGTGCTGGTTTACGCGGGCGCGGTCGTCGCGCTGTTTCTTTTCATCGTCATGCTGCTCGACACGCAGGGCGGACACAACCGTCCGTTCAAGCCTTTGGTGCTTGTCGCCAGCGTGACCGGCTTCGCGCTGCTGCTCAGCGGCGCCCTGATGCTGGTCACCCGCGGCGAATGGCCGGCGCATGCGGCATCGGTGGCGGCGCCCACCGGCTCCGTCCTCAAGAGCTATGCCGAACTTCTCTTCACGACGTACCTGTTGCCGGTGCAGATCATGGGTTTCCTGCTGTTGATCGCCATGCTCGGCGTCATCGTGCTCTGCAAAAAATTCGAAGGCCTGGAGGACGTGAAATGACCATCGGCATCGACGCCTTTATTTTCCTGAGCGCGCTGCTTTTTGCCATCGGCTTCGGCGGCGTGCTCCTGCGCAAGAACACCCTCGTCATCTACATGTGCCTTGAGCTGATGCTCGTGGCCTCGACCCTGGCCTTCGTCGCCTTCTCGAGCTTCAACGGCACGATGGATGGGAATGTCTTTGTCTTTTTCATCCTCACCGTCGCCGCGGCCGAGGTCGCGGTCGGCCTCGCCATCATCGTCGCGCTCTTCCGCCGCCGCCAGACCGTGCAGGTGGATCAACTCAATGCGTTGAAGAATTAGTAGCGAGCATCGAGTAGCGAGTAGTGAGCATACGAACCAATCCAACATACTTCATCCGACAAA
>DASYOA010000160.1:0-3245 GCA_036008265.1 Opitutaceae bacterium | reverse complement strand
CTTCCTCACCTTGCTTTCAAACATGTTCACCAACATCAACCTCACGGATATGGAGTCGTGCTACAAAGTTTTCCGCCGCGAAATTATCCAAAGTATCACCATCGAGGAAAACCGCTTTGGGTTTGAACCGGAAATCACCGCCAAGGTTGCGCACCGTGGCTGCCGCATTTACGAAGTCGGCATCTCTTACTTCGGCCGCAGCTATGCCGAGGGAAAAAAAATCGGGTGGAAGGATGGCGTCCGCGCCTTCTATGTGATCCTGAAATACAAGCTGTGGCGGCGTAATTGATCGCTCGGCCACGATGCTTCTCCTCGATCTTACCCATACCAGCCACACGCAGGCGCGCACCGGCATCCAGCGTGTCGCCCGCCAGCTTCACGCCGCGCTTTGCGCCCAGGGCGGCGAAACCGCCATCTGCTTCGACCCTTGGCAAAAAACGTGGCGGATGCTCGAGCGGTGGGAGGAAGATAATCTGGTGGCCAAAGCCGCTGCCGCCTCACGCGGCGCAAGCTGGCCGTGGCGCGCCCGCCTTCGCGGCACCCTTCGCCGCCACCTCGGCCGCTCTCCGACTCTCAGCCCTCAGCTCTCGACTCTCGACTCTGGACTCTCAGCTCCCGGCTGCCGCTCCGTCAGCCTGCTCTTCCCGGAAATTTTTTCGTCCGGCGTGGCCGCCGCCCTGCCCGCGCTCTTCGCCCAAGCCAGTGGTCCGCGCGCCGCCATCTTCCACGACGCCATCGCCCTCAAGCTGCCCGAGCTGACGCCGGCAAAAACCGTCGCCCGCTTCCCCGCCTACCTGCGCGAACTGCTCGCCTTCGACGGCATCGCCGCCGTCTCCGAGGACTCGCGCCTGTCGTTGCTCGATTACTGGAAGTGGCTCGGCGTAAACAACCCGCCGCCAGTGCAAACCATTCCCCTCGGCCTCAGTCGGCCAGCGCCGGGCGCTGGCCAAATCTCAAATTTCAAATCTCAGATTTCAAATTCAATTCTGTGCGTCGGCAGCGTCGAAGGCCGCAAGAACCACCTCGCTCTGCTCGACGCCTGCGAAAAACTCTGGGCGGGCGGCCTGCATTTCGAGCTGCATCTCATCGGCCTCACTCATCCGCAAACCGGCCGCGCCGCGCTCGATAAAATCGCCGCGCTCAAGTGCGCCGGCCGGCCGCTGCATTACAGCGGCCCGGTGGACGATGCCACGCTCGCCGCCGCGTATGATGCATGTCAGTTCACCGTTTACCCCTCGCTCATGGAGGGCTTCGGCCTGCCCGTGCTTGAGAGCCTCGCGCATGGCAAACCCTGCGTGTGCTCCGGCCGCGGCGCGCTCGGCGAAGCGGCGCGCGACGGTGGCTGTGTCGCACTCGATTCGGTGGATGCCGATTCGCTCGCCGCCGCCATCCGGCGGCTGCGGCAAAACCCATCCGACCTCGCCGCGCTCGCGGATGCGGCGCGCGCCCGCACCTTCAAATCGTGGCGCGCCTACGCGGTCGAACTGGCCGCCTGGCTGCCGACGCTCCCGCGGCGCAGCAAGTAACAAGAGCCGTTTCGGCGGAAAGCCCAAACCTCAAAGAAAAACCAAGCGGGCAATTGCGGTCTCAAGATCGGAAATTGCCTGATGCTTTTTCTTAGTCCTTCCACCTATTGTCCGCTTGGCTTTTCTTTGGAATTTGTCGTGTCCTCCATAGCTCGAAGAGCAACGGAGGAGCGCTTTGGCCTTTGGGATTTTCCAGCGGCCGCCGCGGCTTTTGTTACTTGTTACTTGTTACCTGATACTTTTTACTAGTGCCACATGGCGTTCTCCCTTTTCTCCAAAAACAAAAAAGCCCTGCTCGACCGCTGCCGCGATGATCCCGCGACCAAGATGCGGTTGAAATACGCTCCCTTCTACCACGCCATCGACGCCCAGCGCGGCACGAATATCCGCCTCGACGGGCGCGACATGATCATGCTGTCGAGCAACGATTACCTTGGGCTATCGTTCCATCCGAAAGTCATCGAGGCCGGCCGCGCCGCCCTGCTCGAGTGGGGTTCAAGCACGACCGGGGCCCGGCCGTCCAACGGCTCGCGCGCCTATCACCTGCGCCTCGAGGAAAAACTCGCCTCCTTCCTCGGCCGCGAGGCCTGTCACGTGCATTCCGCCGGCTATCTGTCCTGCCTCTCCAGCATCGCCGCCTTTGCCCAAAAGGGCGACCTGATCCTCGCCGATAAAAATATCCACTCCTGCCTGTGGGACGGCATCCGCCTCTCCACGGCCGTGGCCGAACGCTTTTCCCACAATAATCCCGACGACCTCCGCTCAGTCGCCGCCACGCTCGACCCCGCCGCCCCGAAAATACTCGTGGTCGAAGGGGTCTATTCGATGGAAGGCCACATCAGCCGCCTGCCCGAAATCATGGAAATTGCCGACGCCTATGGCTGCTTCAGCGTGGTGGACGACGCCCACGGCTTCGGCGTGCTCGGCCGCGAAGGCCGCGGCACGGTGGATCATTTCAAGCTCAACGATCGCGTCGATATCATTTGCGGCAGCCTGTCGAAATCGCTCGCGAGCACCGGTGGTTTCGTCACCGGCTCGAGCGACGTCATCGAATATCTGCGTTCGCACTCAAAGCAGACCATTTTCAGCGCTGCGCTCAGCCCAAGCCAGGCTGCCTGTGCCGAGGCTGCGCTCGAGATCATGCAAACCGAGCCGCAGCACCTCGAGCGCCTCTGGAAAAACACCAACCGTTACCGGGCCATGCTCAAGGGCCTGGGCCTGGATACCTGGGACAGCGAGACGCCCGCCGTTCCCATCGTGCTGGGCTCGAAGGAACGCGTTTATATGTTCTGGCGGGCGCTGCTCGAGAAAAACGTCTTCACCGTCATGTCCATTTCCCCGGCCGTGCCCGCGGGCAAGGATCTCATCCGCACCGCCGTCTCCGCCATGCACACCGACGAACAGATTGACAAGATTGGCGATGCGATGGCCTACGCGCTGAAAAAAATCTGAATAGGAATCCGTCATTAATTAGGAAGCCAGGAAACCTAGAGACGAGTCATGACGAGTTTAGTTTTATGGCGGATATTCCTGGATTCCGGGCTTCCTGATTAAATTTTGCGTCTGCCTGTGTGCTCCTTGTGATCTTGTATGTCCAACCCCGTGAAGAGGCGCAAGGCAGTGACAAAGGCTGCTTCCGCGAATGAGCCAAAAAGCTCGTCGCAGGAAGCTGCCTTTGTCACGGTAGACTTGGCGTCAGACGAGAGAACCTCGTTTGAC
>DASYOA010000159.1:0-7391 GCA_036008265.1 Opitutaceae bacterium | reverse complement strand
CTCATGAGAAAACTCGGCCTCACCGGCACCACGCGCGCGAGTTTTTATGCCTACAACACGCCCGGGGAAATCGACGTGCTCGTCACCAGCCTGCGCCGGATTGTGAAATTCTTCGCGGGATAAACCGCTGATTCATTCGGATTTTTTCCCCGCGGATCACACGGATTATCGCGGAATGCCAAACCCGGATTTAATCCGAGGTTTTTGTTTTTATCCGTGCTCATCCGCGTAATCCGCGGGAAAAAATTCAGCTGGCCAGGCCGCCCAGCAACGCACAGGCGAGCACAATCAACCACGGTGGAATGCGCCAGAATTCCAATCCAATGTAAGCGGCCAGCATGAGGGCGAAGCGCTTCCCGTCTACAATCGTCGACGTCCAAATCGGGTGACAAAACGCCGCGGCGAGCAATCCGACCACCGCCGCATTCGTGCCCGCAAGCAAAGCCCGCGCCTGGGGCGCGGCCCGCAGATGATCCCATTGCGGCAAGGTGCCAAAGACCAACAGGACGGTGGGCAGATAGATGGCGATCAACGCCAGGATTCCGCCGCCGATGCCTCCCGGTGGAATCAGCGCGCCGAGGTAAGCGGAAAACGTGAACAAGGGCCCGGGCAGCGCCTGGGCTGCGCCGTAGCCGGCGAGAAAGCGGTCGTGGTCAAGCCACCCGCGGGCCACCGTGGTCCGCTCCAGCAGCGGCAACACGACATGGCCACCGCCGAAGACCAGCGAACCGGCCCGGAAAAATCCGGCGAAAACTTGCAGCCATTGGACCGGCCACATTCGCGCCAGCCACGGCAGAAGAAAGAGCAGGACAAAAAAAATCGACAGCAATGCATGGCCCGCCGTTGGCCGTTTGACTGCGACCGGCCCGGGAGCGGGAACCGGTTCCGCCTTGAACCATCGGATCAGCATGGCGCCAGCCGCAGCGCCTCCAACCAATACGACTATTTGCATCCACTGCTGCGGCATGAGGAGCAAGGCCGCCAAGGCGCCCAAGGCGATGGCCGCGCGCGGCACGTCAGGACAAAGTTTTTTTGCCATCGTCCACACTGCTTGGGCCACCACCGCCACCGCCGCCACTTTCAATCCCTGCACCCAACCAGCGTGGGATAGATCTCCCGCGAGCTGCACACCATAAGCAAAGGCCAGCATCAGGACGGTTGAAGGCATTGTGAAAGCAAACCAGGCGGCAAATGCTCCCCGCCACCCTGCCCGCCGCCAACCCAACGCCAGCCCGACCTGGCTGCTGGTCGGCCCGGGCAGAAACTGGCAAAGGGCCACCGTGTCGGCAAACATGGCCTCGTCGATCCACCGGCGCCGCTTCACTAATTCATTTTGAAAATAACCCAGATGGGCAATGGGTCCCCCGAAGGCGGTGCAGCCCAACTTCAGGAATGCGCCAAACACTTCCCGCACCGAGCCGCTGCGACCGCCGTGGAGTCTGCCGTCACCGGAGTCAGCCGGCCGATCGGAGTCGGAGGTCGCGGATGTTTCGGGCATTGGGAAGAAGTAACAAGTATCAGGTAACAAGTACCAAGTGGCAGGTGACAAGAAAAGACCCTGCACGAAGTACCAACTACTAACTACAAATTACCAACTACGGGATTTTTAGCTGCATCCCGATCTTGAGGTCGTTCTCGCTTTTCATCACGTCGCGGTTTGCGGCGTAAATGTCGCGCCATTTGCTCCGTGTGCCATAGTAATGCTGGCTGAGACTGATCAGCGTGTCGCCCTTCGCCACCGTGTGGGTATGGCCCGTCGCGGTCGGAGAAAGGGTCATACCCGAATGTGCCGCGGGCGTGTGCACCGGCACCACGGCCGGCCGCTCCGTGGTCATCGGGGCGCGCGTGATGACAGGCCGCGGCGTATCGGCAACCGGGTCGGGCTCCGGCCGGGCGATCGGCGGGCTCGTCTCGGTGGTCTCACCGGTCGGCGCGGGCCGGTTGGCGCGCAGCGCGGCAAGCTCGCTCTTGAGCGCGTCGTTTTCCTTCTGCAACCGGTCAACGACATCACTCAGGTCGGGTTGCAGGGCATCGCCACCGAGGGGCTGGCCGGGCAGCGTGCTCGCAAAATCGCGCATGCAGGCGGCGATGCGCCCGCGCACGAGGCTGGCCTGCGGGCTGTTCGGAGCCAGCTCGAGATATTTTTTGTAGTAGTAGATGGCCGTGATCGGATCCTTGACGTGTTCCTGGTAGAGCAGGCCGGCTTCGAGGTGCGACTCGGGCGCATCCTCACCCCGCTTGGCGATAATCTTCAGAAACGCGCCCAGGGCCTCCTGGTCGCGGCCTTGCTGCTCAAGGGATTTGCCGTTCTGGTAGGCGGGATCGTCCTTCTCCGTCGCATAGGGAGACTCGTCGTTGCGCGTGCAACCGGCCAGCAGGATCAGGACACCAAGGGCAAAGGGAAGAAACCGACAAAAACGGCGCATTGGAAAAGAAATTGAACCAGAGGGAAAGTTAGACGTAACTTCCGCAAGCTGTTCACGCAACTCAAACCCTAAATAGCCTAAATGATGCTTGATTCAAAATCCGCGCTCGCCCGCGCCCGCATCTGCCTCGGCATCGAGAGGGACGCGCTCGCGGCCACGGCGGACGGCCTGGGCGAGGAATTTGTCAGCGTCGCGCGCGCGATCGACGACGTAACCGTGGCCGGCGGGAAACTGCTCTTCAGCGGCGTGGGCAAGTCCGCGCACATCGCGCAAAAACTCGCGGGCACGTTCAACAGCACCGGCATCTCCTCGTGTTTTCTCGATGCCACCCAGGCGTTGCACGGCGATCTCGGCCTGTGCGCGGAGGGCGACCTCGCGATTTTGCTCAGCAACAGCGGCCAGACCGAGGAAATCGTGCGGCTCGTGCCCGTGTTGAAACGCTTCGGCGTAAAAATCATCGCGCTCACCAGCGCGACCGGGTCGGACCTCGCCCGCACGGCCGACCTGAAACTTATTTACCGCGTGCCCCGTGAGGCGTGCCCGCTCGACCTTGCGCCCACCGCCAGCACGACCGCCGCGCTCGCGCTCGGCGACGCCCTGGCCATGGTGCTACTCGAAGGCCGCGGGCTCACCCGAGACGACTTCGCCAAGTTTCATCCCGCCGGCACGCTGGGCCTGCAACTCCTGCTTCGCGTAAAGGACATCATGCGCACGGGAGACCGCACGCCCGTCGCCCTGCAAACGGTGACAACGCAGGCCGCCATCCTCGCCATGACCAAGGCCAAGGCCGGCAGCATCGCGCTGGTCGATCCGAAAACCCGCAAACTCACGGGCATCCTGACCGATGGCGATTTTCGCCGCAGCGCGCTGACCGGCCCGGATTTCCTGAAGAAGCCGGTCTCCACTTTCATGACGCGTTCGCCGAAGACGATCACGCAAGACGCGCTCGTGGTGGATGCGCTGCGGCTGTTCGGGCTGCACAAGATCGACGACCTCATCGTCGTGGACGCGCGCGGCAAACCCGTCGGCCTGATCGACGGCCAGGATCTGCCGAAGTTGAAAATCGTTTAAGAGGACGCCGCGCTCCACCTTCAGTCACTCGCCGGAAAAGGTCACGATGACCGTGCGCGTGTGCGCAGCACGGCGGTGTTCCCAGAGAAAAATTCCCTGCCAGGTGCCGAGCAGCAGACGGCCTTGGTCGAATGGCACCGTCTCGCTGGTGCGAGTCAGAACCATTTTTATATGACTCGGCATGTCGTCCGGGCCTTCGAGGGTGTGGGCAAAATTCGGATCGTCCGCGGACACGAGCCGGTCGAGCCAGGCCTCGAGGTCGCGCTGCGCGGTCGGGTCGGCATTTTCCATGATAACGAGGCTCGCGCTCGTGTGCTGGCAGAAAATGGTGGCGACTCCGCGGGAAAGGCCGCTGCGCGCCAACTCGCGCGCGACGGCATCGGTGATTTCGTGCAGGCCCGGGCCGCGCGGGCGAAGCGTGAGCGTGGCGTGGTGTATCGCCATAAGCGATGGATTACAGATTACAAATTGCAGATCACAGATTAAGATTCAAAATTCAGAATTCGGTGCGCACGACTTTTGCCAAGGGTTCTATACCACGCAGGTGGAATTACGGCACTCGCGAACAGCCCTGCTTATTATCTGTAATTTGTAATCTGTGATCTGTAATCGCTTCATCCTCCCCCGCCGCCGAGCGCACTTTCGCCGGGTTTGGTCATGGACATTGGTTCGAGGGCTTTGTCGAGAGTGGCGGCATCCATGAGTTTTTTCTCCAGCACAACTTCGCGCAGGGTCTTGTTTTTGGCCAGGGCTTCCTTGGCCACGGCCGCGGCCGCGTCGTAGCCGATGTACGGGTTGAGCGCAGTGACGAGCATGAGCGAGCGGTCGACGAGTTCCCGGCAGCGCGCGGCGTCGGCCTCGATGCCGACCACGCACTGGCGGGTAAAGGCGCGCGCGCCGTTGGCGAGGCAGTGAATGCTTTCGTGCAGCGCATGCGCCATGAGCGGAATGGTGACGTTGAGCTCGAAATGGCCGTCGCGCCCGCAGGTGGTGACGACCTGCGACAGGCCCTGCACGTAGATGCAAACCTGCACGAGCATCTCGCTCATCACGGGGTTGACCTTGCCGGGCATGATGGAGGATCCGGGTTGCGTGGCGGGCAGGCGGAGTTCGGCGATGGCGGCGCGCGGGCCGGAGCCAAGCAGGCGGATGTCGTTGGCGATCTTGGTGAGGCTGGCGGCGATGGTGGCGAGATGGCCGGCCACCTCGACCGCGTCGTCGCGGCCGCCCTGGGCTTCGAAGTGGTTGGCGGCCTCGCGAAAGGCCACGCCGGTTTTTTCGCCGAGGATGCGGCAGACTTTTTTCGGAAACTCGGGATGGCAGTTGATGCCGGTGCCGACGGCGGTGCCGCCGATGGCGAGTTCGCCGAGCGCGGTGATGGATTTCTTTGCGCGTTCGACGGCCTTGCGCGCCTGCGCGGCATAGCCGGAAAATTCCTGGCCGAGGGTGAGCGGCGTGGCATCCATCAGGTGGGTGCGACCGATCTTGACGATGCCGGAAAACTCGGCGGACTTTTTCTCGAGCGCGGCGGCGAGTTCGCCGAGCGCGGGCACGAGGTTTTCCCCGAGCGCAACCGCGACGCTGACATGGAGCGTGGTGGGGATGATGTCGTTGGACGACTGGCCGAGGTTGACGTCGTCGTTGGGGTGAATGGGTTTCTTCGAACCGATGGGATGGCCGGCGAGCTGCGCGGCGCGGTTGGAGATGACCTCGTTGATGTTCATGTTGCTCGAGGTGCCGGAGCCGGTCTGGAAAACATCCACGGGGAAATGGGCGCTGAGTTTGCCGTCGATAACCTCGCGCGCGACTTGCTGGATGAGCTTGCTTTTGTCCGGGCTGAGGCGGCCCAACTCTTCATTGGCCAGGGCGCACGCGAGTTTCACGAGGCCGAGGCCGCGGATGAAGCCTTCGGGCATGGGGCGGCCGCTGACGGGAAAGTTAAGCACGGCGCGCTGGGTGGAGGCGCCGTAAAGGGCGTCGTCGGGCACCTGCATCTCGCCCATGGAGTCTTTTTCGATTCGCATCGTGGCAAAAGGCTTACCATACGCCCACCGCGTGGCCAGTGGGAAAATCAAAAAGCCCCACCTTTGGAGTGGGGCTTAAGGATCTTATGAGAGAAACTCGCGGGTCGTTCAGAACTTGACCGACATGCTGGTGCCATTGGCATCGAAACGGCCGGCATCATCGGCGAGGCCATCGTCGCCCATGCGGGTGGCAAGGTGCTGATGCATGAGGACGACGGGGTCGACGGTGCTGACAAAGCGCACGTCGGTCAGCGCAGCGAGCAAGCGCGCATGCTGCGTTTCCGTGGGCGAAGAAACCTGGGTGAGCGGATCGGCGGTGCGGTGGGACTTGACCTCGCCCATCGATTCCAAATTGGAAGCCGGCCTGGGACTGGCGAAACGCTCATCGGCGAAGCTGACCGACATGGAATGCTCGGACAGCGGAGTGGTGTCAGTCTCATCAAGGGTGTCTGCCAGCCAAGTGATGGTCGTGGGGAGTTGCCGGGTGGTCGCAGAAGCCGCCGGGTGGTCGGCAGGCGACACCGAGGCCACCGTCGTGGAAATTGTTTTCTCCTGCGGTGCCACGGTCGAGGACGGCGAAAGGATCGCGACCTCGGTCCGCAATACAGCGGGCGTGGGCGCAGTTTTCGCCACGGGGGCGGGCAACTTTCTGGAGCTCGCGATTTCCGCCACCGGCGAGAGATATTGGTGCGTGACCATGAAGGCAAAGGCGAGCGCCGCGGTTGCCCCGAGCGGGAGATAGGAAAAACGCGTGAGCGTGCGCGCGGCGGAATGCCACCAACGTTTCTTGCCCACCAGCGCAGCCAGTTGTTTGGCTTGAAGCTCGCGATCAAACTGGGCCCAAAACTCGGCGGGGGGGCGCTCAGCGCGCTTGAGACGCAGCAGGTCTTCGAGGGTGACTTTGTCAGGCGGTAGCTGGCTCATTTACGCAAATAGGGTTGAAGTTCCGCCTGTAAGAGCTGCTTGGCATAGTGCAGGCGCGAACGCACGGTTCCGACGGAACAGTCCATAACCTCCGCAATCTCAGCATGGCTGAGCTCATCGATTTCGAATAAAGTAATCACGGTTCGATGGTTGATAGACAGTTTTTGCATCGCATCGTTCAATTTTTCCTGAAGCTCCTTAACAAAGGTATCTCGCTCGGCCCCGCTTTTATCCGTGAGCGCAGCGAGGATTTCGGAATTTTTTCCCTCTTCGACGACCTTTTCGAGGCTGAAAAAGGTACGCAGGCGGTTTTTTCGCAAATGAGTTACGGTTGAGTTGACCGCGATGCGATAGAGCCAGGTGAAAAAGGTGGCATGGCCTTGGAAGCGATTGATGGACTGGAAGGCCTTGATAAACGTGTCTTGCGCCAGATCGGCCGTGTCCTCGCGATTTCCGGTCATGTTGTAGATGACCGAATACAACCGTTCGCGATATTTCACGATCAGGCGGTTGAAGGCCGCAACATCACCGGCCTGCACTTGTTGCACCAGGGCGCGATCGGCGTCAGCTTCCTGCTGTCGCTCGGGATTCGCGACGAATGCCTTGGTGATGGCCTTGGATGCTTCCATGCTGGAGACACTGATACGAAAATTGCCGGGGCGCGCAAATGGAAACTGCACACTAAGGGGCGGTGGTGTTGGTCAGGTTTTCAACCTGGGCCCGCAACACGTCGGCGAGTTGTCCAAGCAATGGCGTGGGCGGCAGTTTCGGCCAGGGTTCGAGCGCCAAGGTTGCCAGGGAGAGTTCGACGTGGATGGCTTTCGCGACGACGGCAAAAATGCCGTGTGCGCGCATCTGTCCGAGCCGGAGCGCAAACTGGGGCGGGCCATCGCCGCGAATTTCCGCGGCCAGCCCGGCGCGTTCGCCGGCGGGCAGGTGCTCAAGC
>DASYOA010000158.1:0-4706 GCA_036008265.1 Opitutaceae bacterium | reverse complement strand
GCGGCGACGCGCTCTTCCTTGATCGCGCTGATGCAGCGGGCAAACACGGCCTCGGCGACGGTCGGCGCGGGCACGCCCATGTCGAGCGCGTTGGTCGAGGTCCACTTGCCGGTGCCTTTCTGGCCGGCGGTGTCGAGGACGACGTCCACAAACGCCTTCTTCTTCGTGGCGGGATCCTTCTGCTTGAGGATGTCGGCGGTGATTTCGATCAGGAAGCTGTCGAGGATGCCGGTGTTCCATTCGGTGAAGATCGCGCCCATCTCAGCGGGCTTGAGGCCGAGCAGGCCCTGCATGAGGGCGTAGGCCTCACAGATCATCTGCATGTCGCCATATTCGATGCCGTTGTGGACCATCTTCACGTAATGGCCGGCGCCATTTTCGCCGATGTAGGTCGTGCAGGGCACGCCGCCTTTGATGGGCTGGCCGGGCTTGGCGCCGGTGAGGGGCTTGCCGGTCTTGGGGTCAACCTTGGCGGCAATGGCTTCCCAGACGGGTTTCAATTCCAGCCAGGCGGCGAACTCGCCGCCTGGCATGAGTGACGGGCCGAAGCGCGCGCCTTCCTCGCCGCCGGAAACGCCGGAGCCGATGAAGCGCAGGCCTTTTTCGCGCAGCGCCTTTTCGCGGCGGATGGTGTCGGTCCAGAGGGCGTTGCCACCGTCGATGACGATGTCGCCCGGTTCAAGGAGCGGCACGAGGCCGTCGATGACGGCGTCGGTGCCTTTGCCGGCCTGCACGAGGATGACCATCTTGCGCGGCTTGGCCAGCGACTGGACGAACTCCTCGAGCGTTTTGGTGCCGACCACGCCACCGGGCGTGTGCGGGTTTTCCGCGACGAACTTTTCGGTTTTTTCCGTCGTACGGTTGTAAACCGAGATCTGGAAGCCGTGGTCGGCGATGTTGAGAGCGAGGTTTTGGCCCATGACGGCTAGACCGATGAGCCCGATGTCGGAACGCGATTTAGGCATAAAGAAGATGCAGTTGGCCACAAACCGCGCCAGAAAACCACCCAAAAATCGGCCTAATTAGGTCTCAGTACACGCCCGAGTGCTGTGGCGGCGTTTTTTGCTGGTCGGTCGGCGCAACCGGAGCTTTCATCGACTTTTGGTAGTCGCCCTTGGTGGGGAAAAACTGCGCAAGCTGATCAACAAAAGGCGTGAGAAAGGCTGGTTCGTTGCGGTTGTAAACCCACGAAATAAAGGTGAACGCACACACGACAAAGACTCCGAGGATAAGAAAGACCTTGTTGACCTGCAAAAGCCGCTTGAGGATGTACACGGCGACAAAAAATCCCGCGATGCAGCCCGCGAAGATCCACCAGTACCTCGGCGGCACATCCTTAAGCTTGTCGATGGTGGTTACGGCTAGGAACAGCATGGCGTTCATGTAGAAACAAGCACGGGGAGAGACGAGCCGTTTCCTCCGCGCCACCCAAGTTTAGCGGATTTTTGGCAACATCCATGAAGTCTTAAGCTATACCTGCTTTTGCCCTCGCTCAACCGAAATTTGGCGGAGCGGATACAACGGACTCTCCCCGGGTGGCGCAGTTGACCCAGGCGCTGGCGCCGTCGGCGTAGTGTTCTTTTTTCCAGATCGGCACGCGGGCTTTCACCTCGTCGATGATCTGGCGGCAGGCATCGAAGGCTGCGGCGCGATGTTCCGCCGTCACGCCCACCCACACCGCAAGCTCGCCGATGCGGAGAGGCCCCGTGCGGTGAAAGCAGATTGCGCCGAGGAGGGGAAATTTCACCCGCGTCTCGGCGAGGATGCGCGCACCTTCCTTTTCCGCGAGCGGCACGAAGGCCTCGTACTCGAGCGATAGAACCGGCTGGCCGTCGTTGTGGTCGCGCACCCAGCCCTCAAACGTCGCGAGTGCGCCCGCGCGCGGATGCGCGAGTTCGCGGCGCAGGCGGTCGAGATCAAAGGGAGTGGGAGAAATTTTGAACATAGACTCCAAGCACAGCATTTTAACCACTAATGCACACTAAATGGCACTCATGCTTCCAAACAGGCTGAAGACCGACTTAACCACTGATGTACACTTATAGTCACTGATGAATACGAAGTTGGGTTCGAAATCATTTTTTGTCTGTTTTTTCCGGATCAGTGACCATCAGTGTGCATCAGTGGTTAAACACTCAGCCGCCGGCCACGGGCGGGATAAAAACCAGCGCATCGCCCTCGTGCAGCGGCGCGTCCCAGGGCGCGAACTCGTCGTTCACGGCCACGCGCAGTTGCTCCACGGGCAGGGTGAAGCCGTGTCGCGCGCGAAGTTCGGCATAAAGCCCGGCGGGAGTGCCCGCGGCCGTCGCGAGTTTTTCCTCGGCCAGCCCGCGCTGGTCGCGCAGCAACGCGAAATACTGCACGCGGATGGTCTTGGTCATGGGAAATTTATTTTACACAAAGCAAAGTTCACGAAGATCGATCCCGGATTTTAACCACTGATGCACACTGATTGTCACTGATATCCCGATCGTTCACTACGAAGATAAAGATCCCGAAAGTTCGGATGACTGCACCCAATCCATGGTCAAAACTGATTAGCGTCCATTCGCGGTTAAAAAATCTTTTCACGGCGCTTGATACGCGCGCTTGCCTCCGGTCTTTTCGAGCAGGCGCACGCTTTTGATTTCGATGCCCTGGCTCACGGCCTTGCCCATGTCGTAGAGCGCGAGCGCGGCCACGGCGGCGCCGGTGAGCGCCTCCATCTCGACGCCGGTCTTGGCGTGCGTCTGCACGCGGCAGTGGATCGCGATTTCCGCCGCGCCGTTGGCCGCGGACGACTCGATTTCAATTTTGCAATCCTCGAGCGGCAACGGATGGCAGAGTGGGATGAGCTCGCTGGTTTTTTTCGCGCCCATCACGCCGGCGAGGATGGCGGTCTGGAACAGCGGGCCCTTCGGGCTCTGGATTTCGCCGTCGTGCAACAAGGCGGCGAGCGCGGGCGGCAACACGACGATCGCCACGGCGTGCGCCGTGCGGTGCGTCACCGGCTTGTCGCCGACGCCGACCATTTGCGGGCGGTTCTGCGCGTCGAGGTGGGAAAACATGAGAGAGAGAAGTATCAGGTGTCAGGTAACAAGTAGCAAGAACACGTGAGCGTGGTTCATTGGTGATCGGTTCCTCCACCTGGTACTTGATACCTGATACTTGTTACTTGGGCCCTGGACAATTACGTCCAGGTCCAATACCGCACCACCGTGCCCGCGGGAAATTCGTCCTGGCCGGCGGGCAATTCAACGAAACCGTCCGTGTCCACGAGCCCGGCGAAGTCGCCGGACGTGTTTACGACCGCCGGTGTGGCCAGCAGCCCGGCGGCCGGGCTGCTGCTGATTTTCACCGGGAGAAAATACGCGAGCGGCGGCTTGAAGGTCACCGGCGCCGCGAGTGCGACCAGGCGCGGCGCGGCGGGCGGCACACCTGCGGCCTGGGCCAGCGCCGGCAGCACGTAGCGATGCAGGCAGGTGTAACTCGAAACGGGATTGCCCGGCAGCGCGAAGACCGGGCGGGCGCGCGGGCTGAGGCCGAACCAGAGCGGCTTGCCCGGGCGCTGGGCGACGCCCTGGAATTTTTTTTTCACGCCGAGTTCGGTCAGCACCGCGGGCAGAAAGTCAAATTTGCCTTTCGACACGCCGCCGGTGAGCAGCACGACGTCGAATTCAGCCAGGATATGCCAGAGCGTGTGCTCGATCTCGTGGCGCATGTCGTGCAGGTGGAAACGCTCGACGCGCAGCCAGCCGGCGGCGTGAAGCGCGGCGCGCAGGGCGTAGTCGTTGCTGCGGCGAAGCTGGTGCGGCCCGACCTCCGCACCGACGTCCACGAGTTCGTCGCCCGTGACAATGACGGCGATCTTCGGCTGTGAGTTGACGGCCAGCGCGGCGCAGCCGCACGCGGCGGCGACGGCGATTTCGCGGCCGGTGAGGCGCGTGCCAGCGGGCACGATGACCGTGCCCGCAGCGTAATCGCTGCCGCGGCGGTGCACGGCGTGGCCGGCCGTGAGTTTTGCCGCGGCGGAAATTTTCACCGTCTCACCGTCGCGCGTCGTGTCTTCGTAGGGCACGACGCAGTCTGCGCCCTCCGGCAGGGCCGCGCCCGTGGCCACCTCGATGCACGCGTCGCCGGCCGCGAGTTTTTGCGGAATCATGCCCGCGGCCTGCAGCCCTGTGACGCGGAAGGCCTGCGTGCCGGCGGCCCAGGCGGCGGCGCGCAGGGCA
The DNA here is from genome assembly GCA_036008265.1 of Opitutaceae bacterium. Lineage (GTDB taxonomy): Bacteria > Verrucomicrobiota > Verrucomicrobiia > Opitutales > Opitutaceae > DASRHD01. The sequence goes on along the minus strand of DASYOA010000158.1, from coordinate 495 downwards.
TAACCGTCGAGCATCACGCGGTCGAAGGGCGGCAAGTCGCGGTCGGCGCGTAGATTTGCGCGCAGCACCCGGCCATGGGCCTCGGCCAGCGGCACGTCCTCGGTGGGCAGCGGAGGGATGCTGGCCAGGATGAGGGCTTCGGCTTCCGCGGGGGTGAGCATGGGGTGAGATTGAACCACAAAGGCACGGAGGGCACGGAGGAAATGCACATCTGGCTTTGCTTCTCTGTGTTCTCTGTGTCTTTGTGGTTAAAATGTCCGTTGCTGTCCGCGACCAGTTCAACCGCCCGCTGCACGACTTGCGCGTGTCGCTGACCGACCGGTGCAACTTCCGCTGTCCCTATTGCATGCCGGCGGCAGTGTTCGGCCCCGGGTATGCGTTTTTGCGCGAGGCGCAGCTCATGACGCCCGGCGAACTGACGCGGCTCGCGCGCGCGTTTGTGGCGCTCGGCGTGGAAAAAATCCGCCTGACCGGCGGCGAGCCGCTGTTGCGGCC
>DASYOA010000157.1:0-4915 GCA_036008265.1 Opitutaceae bacterium | reverse complement strand
GCCGCTGCGGGTACTTGTACGAGAAGCGGAGGTAGCTCGAGGTCGGGGTCGCGTCCTCGTAGTGGTAGACCTCCTTCACGTCCTCGCCGTGGTTGCCCTCGGGGCCGGTCAGCCCGAACAGGCGCTCCTTCAGGATCGGGTCGCGGCCGTTCCATAGCGCGACCGAGAAACACAGGCGGCATTCGCGGTCGGTGATGCCGAGCAGTCCGTCCTCGCCCCAGCGATAAGCCCGGCTGCGCGCGTGGTCGTGCGGTAGATAGTCCCAGCAGGTGCCATTCGCGGAATAATCCTCGCGCACGGTGGCCCACTGGCGCTCGGCCAGATAAGAGCCCCAGCGTTTCCAGTTTTTCGTGCGGTCGCGGTCCTCGGCGAGGCGTTGCTCCTCAGCGGTATGAGCGGGGGCGGGGGAGTCTTCCGGAGGAATCATGGTGCGATCAATAGACGGGGTGTGTGCTGGCACCGCTGCCCGCCACGATCACCACCACCCAGAATATGAGAAAGACGATAGGTATCCCGATCGGCGCCGCAAGTCCCAGGCCGCGAATGGCAGGTATGCTCTGCACCGGGATATCACTGGGCAGGGTGATGGCCGCCGCTTGGGCGCGCAGAAGTTTCATCGACCAGATCGCACCGGCCAGGGTGAGCCAGATGATGACGATGCAGGCGATGGCCACGTAAGGCAGGAGTGCGATCAGGGCGCTGTTGGCGGCCGCGTAAGACGGCAGGCGCGACGTCGGCGGCGCATTCAGCGAGATGGCGAAGGCGGTGAGCATGAAGGCCTGGGCCGCCACCAGCCAGGAGAGGCGCTGGTTCACGAGGTTGTCCTCGTGTTCGATGCGCCGCCGGAGAGCTTCGAGTTTTTCGTTTATGATCATGATGGAACGGAGTTAGCAGCCTGTTAGAAACTGGACCAGCCAGAGGCATTCGCCGACCGACCAGGCTTGGAACGGACAGCCGCGCGGGGTGTGCGGCGGGTCGCCGTCGGCAATTTCGGAAATATGGCCGAGGCCGGCCTCGTGCAGGTTGGCGAGCAGTGGCGCAAGGAAACGCCCGCGGGCAATCTGGCCGTTGCCGGGGGTCGCGCCGTTCGCCCGCAACCACGCTTCGACGAAAGCGGCGGTGAGCCAGGGCCAGACGGTTCCCTGGTGATAGGCCCCATCGCGTTCGAGCACGCCTCCGCGATAAAACGGCCGGTAGTCGGGGTGCGCCGGATCGAGCGTGCGCAGGCCGAGCGGAGTGAGCAGGCGCTGCTCGACCACGGTGACGACCCGGCGGGTGCGCTCCTGGTCGAGCAAGGGAAACGGCAGCCCGCCGGCGGCGAAAATCTGGTTGGGGCGGACGCTCGCGTCATTCGTGCCGGTGACAAAATTCACGTCGATCACATCGTAAAGGCAGCCCGCGGCTTCATTCCAGAAACGTTCGCCGAACGCCGCCTCGGCCGTGGTGGCAAGGTGCAGCCAGTCGGGATTCCAGTCGGCAGCGCAGTGCAGGGCGTTGATCCAGAGCGCCTGGATCTCGACGGGCTTGCCGATGCGCGGCGTCACGACCCAATCGCCGACCTTGGCGTCCATCCACGTGAGCTGCACTCCGGGCGCGCCGGCAAAAAGCAGGCCGTCCGCATCGGCGTGGATTCCGTAGCGTGTGCCCTGGCTGTAGCCGTGCAGGATCGCCTCGGCTGCGGCGTGGAGACGGGCGCGATCCGCCGGCGCGAGGCGTTCGCCCATGGCGGCTTTCAATTCATGCACCGCAATGATGAACCACAACGAAGCGTCGACGGAGTTGAATTCGGGCGTTTCGCCGCGGTCGGGAAAGCAGTTGGGCAGCATGCCTTCCGAAACCGCGCCGGCCCACTCAAGCAGGATTTTCGCCGCCTCGTCCAACCGCCCGGCCGCGAGGCACACGCCGCGCAACGCAATGAAGGTGTCGCGGCCCCAGTCGCCGAACCACGGATAGCCGGCGATGATTGTAAGGCCGTTGCCGCGCTTTGCGAGATAGGCGTCGGCCGCCCGGTGCAGCGGCGTGGCGAACGCCGCCCGGCGCGCGGATTCCGTCGCGGCCCAGCGGCCGGCCAGTGCCCCGGCGGGCTCGGCGGCCAGCTCGGCGGCGAGGGCATCATCCAGCCCGGGCGCGGCAAAAATCAGCGCCGCCTCGCGGGACGAGGCCAGGGGCAGCCGGAAAATTCCCGGCGCGGCCAGATCCTCCAGGCCATCAAGGCCCCGGGCGGCTTCCTCCATGTAGTGAAATTGTAGATACCACTTCGGGTCGTGCGCATAGTCGCCGGTCGCGCTTACGGCGATGGCCGGCACGCCGTCGTAGGGGGACCAGGTCCAGCCGCCCCAGGGCGTGCCGGCGGGATCGAAGCGGAACGCGCTGTTTTCATGGTGCAGCGCATGCGGATCGCGGCCCGAGAAGAACGGGCGCACTTCGATCTGCACCGAGCCCTGGCCTTCGAGCCGCCAGCGCACGACCGCCGCCGGCCGGCCCTGCGGCACAAAAACCTCCTGCACGACCACCGTGCCGTCAGGCAGCCGGAAACGCCACGTGGGCCACGGCTCGTGGGTGAATGATTCGATGTACTTGCTGCCCTCGGGAGCGAACACTCCGGGCGTGTAACGCTGGGTGCTCAACGGGTACTGGCCGGCGGGCGTGATGGCGTGCACATCCATGCCGTTGACCAGCACGAAGCGCCCGGACGGCGGGGTCGAGGCCACTTGCAGCAGCGCGTGATAGCGCCGTGTGCGCACGCCATGCGCCGTGCCCATCGCGAAACCCCCGAGGCCGTCGGCTTCGAGCCACTCATGGTCGAGCGGAGGGGTATTCATCGCGTGAATACTATTCAGCCGCCGGTCTCAAAGCCCGGATAAAGGGTCATGCCGCCGTCGACAAAAAGGGTCGTGCCGGTGATGTAGTCCGATTCATCGGAGGCCAGCCACACCGCGGCGCGGCCGATTTCGTCGGCTTCACCGATGCGTTTGTAGGGAATGAGCTTGAGCAGCGATTGGTAGGCTGCGGGGTTGTCCCACGCCGCCGTGTTGATCGGGGTGCGGATGGCGCCGGGGCCGATGCTGTTCACGCGGATTCTCCACGGGGCGACTTCCTGCGCGATGCTCTTCATCATGAGCATCACGCCGCCCTTCGACGCCGCGTAGTTCACGTGGCCCGCCCACGGGATGACCTCGTGCACAGAACTCATGCAAATGATCTTGCCCGCGGCGCAGGAAATTTCCTTGCGCACGCCGCGGCGCTTGAATTCGCGCACCGCCTCCCGGGCGCACAGGAACTGCCCGGTGAGGTTGACGTCGATGACGAGCTGCCACTGCGCCAGCGAGAGCTGGTCGAAGGGCGAGTCCTTCTGGATGCCGGCGTTGTTGACCAGGATGTCGATCGTGCCGAATTCCTTCCGCATGCGGTCGAACATCGCCACGACCTCGTCCTCCTTGGCCACGTTGGCTTGGTGGATGATCGCGGTTGAACCGCAGGCGCGGATTTCGGCGGCGACCGCCTCGGCATCCTCCGGCCCGGTGACGTAGTTGACCAGCACATCGGCGCCGGCGTTGCCGAGCGCGATGGCGACGGCCTTGCCGATGCCGGAACTGGCGCCGGTGACGAGGGCCTTTTGCCCCTTTAATAATTTGATGACTGAACAGGCCGGCATGGCCGGCTCGGGAAAGGTGTCGTGGACGAACTTGGCGTCAAAATTTTGGTCCATGGCGGGCTGGTTTAAAAGGCAGACACGGCATTCTTACGCAAGATGCACAGACTACCGGTTTATTTCGCCGAAACGAAGGATTTTTGTGCGCTGGAGGCGGGCCATGGGTGTTTTTGCCGCTGGGTTTATGGCGCGGCAGGCTTCGTTCTCGTTCTCTTAATCGTTCTCATTATCGGTTTCGAAGCATCTGAGAGAATGAGAATGAGTATGAGAACGAGGACGATTCGGTGCTAGGCTACAAATCTAATAGGCCAACACCCGAACCTTTCGGGCTGCTTATTTCAGTCCGCCCGGGTTTTCGCGGCATGTTTCGTGCTAAAAACAAGTTAGCGCGGAAGCATGAAGAAACTACAAAACGGAGTTTATGGTGTCACCAATCGGGCGGCTTTGGCCGCCCAAAGAATGGGCTGGTCGGGCCTCTATCTGAGCACCCTCTGGATTGGCACGGCCATCACGCGGTTATTTTCCAAACGCGAGCCGTGAGGGAAGAAAAGTCTGAAAGACTGAAAATCGGTCTGCGTTGGACGAAGGTAGGGCGTACCGCGCTTGGATTGAAAGAATTAAGAGCATATTACTGAAGCGTTAACGCTCGCGGTGGCTATGAATGGTGGAGCGCGGCGTCCCGACGCGCTCATATGGAAGGCCTGAAATGAACGCGTCCGGAGGCCGCGTTCCACCTTTTTGATTTCGGTAATACACCCGTAATATCTGGAATTGGGCTAGGTATCTTTCCCATTCTTGCTGCGATGACGAGCGTAGCCAGCAAGTGATATGGAAATAAGGAGCGATGACAAATTAATGCTCCAATACTAAACAGGATTTTCTTGTTTTGTAATAACCTTATTTCGCACGTTTTCACCGATATTTTCTCTTATCGTGAAACGATCTTTCGATGTCGCGACGCAAAAGATCATAAAGAAGATAATGCTCCACAAGTAGAGTTTTTGGGGTTGGCGGATTCGATCGAGAAATTTCATTTGGCTGGATTTGGCGGCGCTCGGCGCCGGTCTTCACAACAAATTCTTGTCCACTTTGCGTTCGAGGACTTTTTCGAATTCCCGGCGGAGCGCCCGTTGCTTGCCGCGCAGGCCGGGCATGAGCGCGAGCCAGTTGTAAACGTCCTCGCGGAGGTAGCCCGGCATGATGGGCTTGATTTCGCGCACGCGGTCGAGCGCGCGCACGCAGGCGCCGGCGATTTGCTCGCAG
>DASYOA010000156.1:0-3568 GCA_036008265.1 Opitutaceae bacterium | reverse complement strand
GAGGACACCCCGCCCACATCCTAAAAGTTCAGATTGCATTATCGGGCATAATCCGCCTGCCCTAAAGCTACGGCGGGACAAGAGCCCGATCTACCTTAGCCATTGCCCATCAATCAAACACCACCGTCTTGCGGCCATAGGCCAGGACGCGATTGTCGAGATGCCAGCGCACCGCCTGGGCGAGGACGCGTTTCTCGAGGTCGCGCCCTTTGCGCACGAGGTCATCGACGTTGTGGCGGTGTGTCACCGCCGCGACGTCCTGCTGGATGATCGGCCCGTCGTCGAGGTCGCTCGTGGCGTAGTGCGCGGTGGCGCCGATGATTTTCACCCCGCGCTCGTGCGCCTGATGATAGGGCCGGCCCCCGGCAAAGGCGGGCAGGAACGAGTGGTGGATGTTGATCACGGGCCGGGCGAAGGCCTGGAGAAATTCGCCCGAGAGCACCTGCATGTAACGCGCCAGGATGACCAGCTCGATGTCGTGCTTCTTGAGCAGCTCAAGCTGGCTCGCCTCGGCCGCCGCCTTGGTCCTTGGCGCCACGGGGATGTGATGAAACCGCAAGTCATAGCCGCCCGCAATGCCGGCCAGGTCGTCGTGGTTGGAGATGACGAGCGCAAACTCGCCGTTGAACTCCCCGGCCTGGCCGCGCAACACGAGGTCGTGAAAGCAATGGTCGGCCTTGGAAACAAAAATTGCCACGCGCGGCCGGTGCGCCGACGAAGCCACGCGCGCCTGCATCCCGAGCGTGGTGGCAAACGCGCGGAATTCTTCCGCGGCTTGGGCCATGTCAGCGGGCGCGCCCGCAGGCTTGTCCGCCGTAGCTTTAGCGAAGGCGGAAGCCTTGCCTGCCCTTCGTAGCTTTTGCGAAGAAGGGGCGAAGCAGGGTACCCACTCCACCCGCTGGAAAAATACGCCCGCCTCCATGTCGCGGTGCTGGTCGGCATGCAGGATATTGCCGCCGCGCTCGAAAATCCACCCAGCCACGCGCGCGACCAGCCCCGGTTTATCCGGGCCGTGCAGGAGCGCAATCAGCGTTGCAGGCGAGTCCATGGTTAGAGCGGTTTAGAAATGAGTGTAGCCACAAAGGATCACATCCGCCTTCGCCTCGTTCGACAGGCTCAGGGCTTCGGCGGACAAGAAGAACATAGGGAATAATCTTTCTTTGAGCTCTAGGTGATCTTTCGTGGCAAAAAATCCGGCTGACCGCTTACCAGGCGTCCGAGCGGAGGGAACGACATCCGCGCCGCGGTCCAGGCGATAGGGTTGCAGTTTTATTTAAAAGGCTCCTCACACCGTCGAAACGTTCCCGCGATACTGCTGGATCGGGCGGACGCCGACGCGTTTTTGTTTGAGCGCCTTGATGCCGTTGAGCGCAGCGTAGGCTCCGGTGATGGTGGACATGATGCAGACGTTGTAGGCGTAGACGGCAGAGCGAATCTGGTTCTCGTCGCGCCGCGGGATCATGCCACCGGGCGTATTGATGACGATCTGAATCTGCCCGTTTTTGATCAGATCGATGGCGTTGGGGCGGCCTTCGTTGATCTTGGCCAGTTTCTTCACGGTGACGCCGTTGGCCGCGAGGACGGCGGCGGTGCCGCTCGTCGAATAAATGGTGAAGCCGAGCGCCTCGAGCTGGCGCGCAAGGTCGACCGCACGCGGCTTGTCCGCATCCTTGACCGAGAGAAAAACATTCCCGCCGGTGGGCAGGCCGGGCTTGGCCGCGGCCTGGGCCTTGGCGAAGGCGATGCCGAGATCGTCGTCGAGGCCCATGACCTCGCCGGTCGAGCGCATTTCGGGCCCGAGCATGATGGTCGCGCCGGGAAACCGCACAAAGGGAAACACGGCCTCCTTCACGCACCAGTGCTTCGGGGTGAGCTCGCGCGTGAAACCGAGGTCCTTGAGCTTGGCCCCGGTCATCACCTTCGCGGCGAGCTTGGCCAGCGGCACGCCGATGGCCTTGGCCACGAACGGCACGGTGCGCGATGCGCGCGGGTTGACCTCGAGCACGTGGAGAATGTTGTCCTTGATCGCGAACTGGACGTTCATCAGGCCGATGACGTTCAGCTCCTTCGCGAGCGCGGCCGTGGCGGCGCGCACCGTCGTGAGCATGTCCCGGCCGAGCGTGTGCGGCGGCATGACCATCGCGGCGTCACCGGAGTGCACGCCGGCATACTCGATGTGCTCCAGCATGCCGCCGATGACCGACGTAGTGCCGTCGCTGATACAGTCCACGTCGAGCTCGATGGCGTCCTCGAGGAACTTGTCGATGAGCACGGGCTTGCCGGGCATCACGTCGAACACCTGGCGCACGACGCCCTTCAACTCCTCCTCGCTGTAAACGATGAACATGCCGCGGCCGCCGAGCACGAACGACGGGCGCAGCAGCACGGGATAACCGACCTCGCCGGCGAACGCCGCCGCCTCGCCCTCGCTGAGGGCGGTGCGGTTGGCCGGCTGCTTGAGCCCGATCTTGTTCAGGATGGCGGAGAAAAGCTTCCGGTCCTCGGCCGCCTCGATCGACTCGGGCGAAGTGCCGATGATGTTCACGCCATTGGCCTTCAGCGCCGTGGCCAGGTTGAGCGGCGTCTGGCCGCCAAACTGCACGATGGCGCCGTCGCATTTTTCCTGCTGGTAAACCTCCAGCACATCCTCGAGCGTCAGCGGCTCGAAATAAAGCCGGTCGCTCGTGTCGTAGTCGGTTGAGACCGTCTCGGGGTTCGAGTTGACCATCACGGTCTCATAGCCGATTTCGCGCAGCGCGAAGCTGGCGTGGACGCAGCAGTAGTCGAACTCGATCCCCTGGCCGATGCGGTTGGGGCCGCCGCCAAGGATCATGATTTTTTTCTTCTTCGACGGGATGATTTCATTCTCGTCGCCATAGCTGGAATAATAATACGGCGTGAACGCCTCGAACTCGGCGGCGCACGTGTCCACCAGCCGGTAGGTCGTGTTGACACCCGCCTGCTTGCGATGCGTGCGCACCGTGATGAGATCGCTCTTGAGCAGATGCGCGAGCTGCGCGTCGGAGAAACCGAATTGCTTGGCGCGGCGCAGCAGCGCGGGGTCGAGGGTCGCGAGCGAAAACTTCTTCAGCTCCTGCTCCATCTCGAATATCTCGCGCAGCTGGTGGAGGAACCAGGGGTCGATCTTGGTCAGGTCGAAGATTTCCTCGACGCCCAGGCCGGCGAGGAACGCGTAGCGGACGTAGAAAATGCGCTCGGCGTTGGGCGTGCCGAGGCGCGAGGCCAGGACTTTACTGTCGGGCAGCTCGTCCCCGCCGTGCTTGCCGCCGCCGCCCAAGCCGCGCGAGCCGATTTCGAGCGAGCGCAGGGCCTTTTGCACGGATTCCTTGAACGTGCGGCCGATGGCCATGGCTTCGCCGACGGATTTCATCGACGAGGTCAGCGTGGGATCGGCATCGGGAAATTTCTCGAAAGTGAAGCGCGGGATCTTGGTGACGACATAATCGATGGTCGGTTCGAACGAGGCGGGCGTGAGGCGCGTGATGTCGTTCCTGAGTTCGTCGAGCGCGTAGCCGACGGCCAGCTTGGCGGCGATCTTGGCAATGGG
>DASYOA010000155.1:0-4607 GCA_036008265.1 Opitutaceae bacterium | reverse complement strand
CTGCCGGCGCAAACTGTCGCAAGGGGAAAAAACATGAAGAGAAGAAAGGGTCGGATGTTCATCTCAGCCGGAGAAGGGGTAAAGCATGGCGGGGTTGACCGTCAAATTTCGATGCAGTGCGTTTAAATGACGTTTTCCCGCGAGAATTGTAACACGGTATGCAAATAATCTGCAAGGCATGTCTTGAAATTTGTATGGTTCGATTATGCCCTCCTCAGCGACGAGCACTGGCTGTGCCAATAAAGACGCCTTCACACCGCCCAGGGCATTCTCGATTTACTGGTCATATCGGTAAGCCTTTGCGCCCCATCCTTTATTTTGTCATTCCGAGCCGGGCGAGGAATCTCCGAAATTGAAATTGACAAGAATAACAGAGATTCCTCGCCCGGCTCGGAATGACAATTTCACCCATTATGCCAGTTTAACGCTCAAAGCTCCGAATCGATCGAGTATTTGCCCGGGCCGAGGTAAAAAAGGCCCAGGAAGACGATGGCCAGCTCGAAGGGATGCGCCGCCTGGCTCCATCCGCCAAAGGGAAAGTAGCGAAAGTAGCTCCAAATGGATGCCACGCACATCTCTCCGGCCAGCGCGAGGGCCACGGGCCGCGCGGCCAGGCCCAGCACGAGGCAAACGCCGCCGCCGCACTCGAGGAGCGCGGCCAGAAAGCCCCACACCGTGTAGCCGCCGTGGATGCCAAGGTAGGACACCGCGCGCCCGATATGCTGCCATCCATCCGGGCCGCCGATGAGTTTTGGCCAGCCATGATAAAGCGCAAACATGAGGCCGAGCCCGACCCGGATGATGAACAGGCCGTGGTCGGAAAAGTTGTCGAGACCGGCAAAGCGGAGGATACTCAGTTTTGATTTTTTTTGGACCATGGGATTGGGCTGAAAAAATCAAAAATCAAAACGCCAAGTGCCAAAAAGTTCTTTCCCGGGCTTTTACCATTTTGTCGATTGATTTTTTTTGGAATTTGGAGTCCTGTCGTTTGGAATTTTGAGGCTCTGTATAGGGACTCGCAGGCTGCTAAGACATCTTTACTGAATAAAATTGGTGCAGCGCCGAATGTTTTGAAAGCCCAGAAAAATGCGGTGTGCCCTTTACGCGCCAGCTTCGGGCGGTAGGTTGGCAGTTTGCCATTATGCAGGCGGCCACTCACATCCACGTCAAAGGCGCACGCGAGCACAACTTGAAGAACCTCGAGTTGCGCCTCCCGCGCGGCAAACTCGTCGTCATCACCGGGCCGAGCGGCTCGGGCAAGTCGTCGCTGGCCTTCGACACGATTTATGCGGAGGGCTATCGGAAATACATCGAATCGCTCAGCGTGTCCGCGCGGCAGATGCTCGAGCAGCTCAAGCGGCCCGACGTCGATTTCATCCACGGCCTCTCGCCCGTGCTGGCCATCGAGCAACGCGAGGGCGGGGGCTCCCCGCGCAGCACCATCGCCACCGCCACGGAAATCGCCGACTACGCGCGCCTGCTCTGGGCGTTGTGGGGCGAACAACGCTGCCCGAAGGACGGCGGCCGCATCGTGCAGCGTTCGCTTGACGACAACGTGCAGCGCATCCTCACCGAGTGCGCGGGCGAGCGCATCATGTTGCTCGCGCCCGCACTGCGCGCAAGACCGAGCGTGCTGCGCGACGAGCTACCGCGCCTGCGCCAACGCGGATTCCAGCGCGTGCGCATTGCCGGGGAAATCAAAAACCTCGATGACCCCCTCCTCGTGCCGGTCGGCGCGGGAACCCGCGAGATCGAGGTCGACCTCGTCGTTGACCGCCTCGTCGCAAGCGCCGACCAGCGCAGCCGGGTGGCCGATTCGCTCGAACTCGCCTTTCGCGAGGGCCGCGACCGCGCCGCCGTGCTCGCCCAGAAAACGCCCGATGTGCCGTGGCGCGAACTTCCGCTCAGCCAGTCGCTCGCCTGCGAAATCTGCGGCGATGGCTTCGAAAAACTCACCCCGCGGCATTTTTCCTTCAACCACAGCGCCGGCGCGTGCCCGACCTGCGGCGGACTCGGGCGCAAGCTGCGCTTTGTGCCCGAACTTGTCGTGCCCGACCCGGAAAAATCGGTGCGCGAAGGCGCGCTCAAGCCCTGGCGGATCGGCGGAAAAAATCTCATCATAAAAAACAACGCCATCCTCCGGCAGCTGGCCGAACAGCTGCCGTTCGACCCGGAGAAACCCTGGCGCAAGCTGCCCGAGGATGTGCGCGAGACGCTGCTCCACGGCGCGGGCGACCGGTTGTTTGCGTTCAAGCTCCGCCGCATGCGTGCGCCGAAGGCGACGGCTTTTCCCGGCGTGCTGGCGATGCTCGACGAAAGCTGGCGCGCCACGATGAGCGACGGCTTTCGCGCGCGGCTGACAACGTACATGGTCAGCGGCGAATGCCCGGAGTGCCACGGCACACGCCTCAACGCGCGCAGTTCCGGCGTAGCGCTGCGGGTGCCGGCCGCAGCGGGCTCTCAGCTCCCTGTCCTCCGAAGCCTTGGCGAAGGAGGATCAGCTCTCAACTCTGGACTGACTTTTCCGCAGTTCATGGCCCTCGACGTCGCCGGCGCGCACGCGCTCGCCCGCGAGCTGGTCGTCGCGCTCGGCGGGAACGAAGCGTTGCGCGAAGTCGTCACCGGCATCGAGCAGCGGCTGCATTTTCTGCTCGAGACCGGTCTCGGCTACCTGACGCTCGAGCGCGATTACGCCACGCTCAGCGGCGGCGAGGCCCAACGCGTGCGCCTCGCCACCCAGCTCGGCATGGGCTTGATCGGCGTCATCTACGTGCTGGACGAGCCGAGCATCGGCCTGCATCCGCACGACAACCAAAAACTGCTCTCCACGCTGGCCGAGCTGCGCGACCGCGGCAACACCGTGCTCGTCGTCGAGCACGACGAAGACACGCTGCGCGCGGCCGATGAACTCATCGAACTCGGTCCCGGCGCGGGCACGGAAGGAGGCGAGCTGTTATTCCAAGGCACGCCGGCCGCGTGCGCCGCGCTGCCGGCGAAGCAGTCGCGCACGGGCGCCTATCTCGCCCGGGAACTCGCGGTGATGAAAAACGTCGCAACCAAAAAGCCCGAGGGCGCGTGGCTGACCGTGCGCGAGGCGCGTGAGCACAACCTGCGCGGCATCGACGTCAAGTTTCCCGTCGGCCTGCTCACCTGTGTCACCGGCGTGAGCGGCTCGGGCAAAAGCACGCTGGTGAATGACATCCTCGCCGCGGCGGCCGCGCGAAAACTCAACGGCGCCAAGACCATTCCCGGCAAACACCGCCACCTCGAGAACCTGGATTTCTTCCAAAAGCTCGTGCAGGTGGACCAGGAGCCCATCGGGCGCAGTCCGCGCTCGAATCCCGCGACCTATGTCGGCCTGCTTGACCTGCTGCGCGATCTCTTCGCGCAAATCCCGCTGGCCAAGGTGCGTGGTTACAAGGCCAGCCGGTTTTCCTTCAACATCCGCGGCGGGCGTTGCGAGCGCTGCCAGGGCGACGGCGCCATCAAGTTGGACATGCAATTCCTCACCGATGCCTACGCGCCGTGCCCGAGTTGCGGCGGCCGGCGTTTCAACCGCGAGACCCTGGAGGTTTTGTTTCACGGCCAGTCCATCGCCGACGTGCTCGCGATGACCGTGCGCGAGGCCATGCTCCTTTTCCGCAACATCCCGCGCGTGATGGAAAAGCTCGAAACGCTCGATGCAGTCGGCCTCGGCTACATCGCGCTCGGCCAGTCGTCCACCACGCTGAGCGGCGGCGAGGCGCAGCGCATCAAGCTTTCGCTCGAGTTGAGCAAACGGCAGCAGGGCGAAACCCTCTACATTCTCGATGAGCCCACGACGGGGCTGCACTGGACGGACATCCAGCGGTTGATGGACCTGCTCTTCAAGCTGCGCGATGCGGGCAACACCGTCCTCGTGATCGAGCACAATCTTGACGTCATCAACCTCGCCGACTGGATCATTGATCTCGGCCCCGGCGGCGGAGGAGACGGCGGCGACCTGGTTTTTGCCGGGCTGCGCAGTGAAATCGAGGCATGCGAACCCTCGCTGACCGGACAGGCGCTCAAGAAGTGGCACACGGAATAAAAAACCCGAATGACGAGTTCCGAATGGCGAATGACGGCGTGGAAAAATGACAAACGCCAATGCCCAAACGGCAAAAAATATTTGGAAATTAGAATCTTCAAATTGGTGTTTCTTTGGGTTTTGGAGTTTGGCGTTTGTGATTTGTGTGTATCAAAGTGCCTTGTTCTTGGGTCAGGCTGAAGCCAAACCATGAAACTCCCCTGTATTGTTCATCTCGATGCCGATGCGTTTTTCGTGGCTTGCGAACAGGCGCTCGAACCGTCGTTGCGCGGGAAAAAATGCGCGGTGGGCGGGCGCGAGCGCGGGATTATTTCTTCGGCCAGCTACGAGGCGCGGGCTTGTGGGGTTTACACGCCGATGCCGACCACCCGCGCACTCAAGGTGTGCCCGGATTTGATCATGATTCCGCACACGCCCGGGCTTTACGGGCGGGTGTCGCAACGGATGTTCGATCTGTGCGAAGCTCTCACCCCCGTCGTGCAGCGCAACTCGATCGATGAAGGTTATCTCGACCTGACGCCGTGCGGATTCAAGACGC
>DASYOA010000154.1:0-1726 GCA_036008265.1 Opitutaceae bacterium | reverse complement strand
ACGTTGTCCGTGTACTCGGCAAAGGCCCGGGCTATCTGGTGTTTTTTTTGGATGTGTTGAAGGGCGCTGCGGCGGTGGCAATTCCGTGGGAGAACATCATTAAGTCGCTCTTCACAGGCGATCAGGCAATTTTACTTCATGTGGCCGGCCTGATCGGTGCCATTATCGGCCACAGTTTTTCGTGCTTCATAAGATTTCGCGGTGGCAAGGGCGTGGCCACGGCCACAGGTGGGTTCCTTGTCTTGCTGCCAATCGCGACGCTGATCGCCGGCGCGGTGTGGATTATCGCATTTTATGCTTCCCGCTACGTTTCACTCGCATCCATTATCGCGTCGATCGCCTTGCCTGCTGCCGCTTTTTTTCTGCATGAGCCGCCATTGTTGCAATGGTTCGCCCTTTTGATTGCCGCATTGGTGATCATCCGCCACCGGGCCAACATCGTGCGCCTCCTCAACGGCACGGAAAACAAGTTTGTAAAGAAAAAGGAGAGCTCGCAATAGGTAGGGCGGATTATCCTTAATCCGCCGTTTTGGCTTCATCTACAACCCAACCAGCGCGTTAAGGCCGCCTTCGCTCAGGCTTCGGCGGCCAGGGATAACGCGCCCTACCTTGTTCAATTTCCATCCATGTCCAAACCTCCCATCATCAACATCGGCCTGTGCGGCCTTGGCACGGTGGGGCAGGGCGTGTGGAAACATCTCAGCCGTGCGCGCGCCGAGCTGGAATCGCGCCTGGGCGTGCAGCTCGTGCTGCACCGCGCGGCCGTGCGCGACCTGAAAAAAGCCCGCGCGGTCAAAATCCCTGCGGCCAAACTCACCACCGACGCACTCGCCGTCGCCACCGATCCTTCCGTGCACATCGTGTGCGAACTCATCGGCGGCACCGGCCTCGCGCGCGAAGTCACGCTCGCGGCGTTGCGGCAGGGCAAGATCGTCGTCTCCGCCAACAAGGCGCTGCTTTGCGGGCACGGCGCGGAAATTTTCTCGACCGCGCGCAAGCACGGCGGGCACTTTTTGTTCGAGGCCTCCGTCGCCGGCGGCATCCCGATCATCAAGGCCCTGCGCGAGGGCCTCATTGCCAACCGCTTCAAGCTCATCTACGGCATCCTTAACGGCACCTGCAATTACATCCTCACGCGCATGAAGCTCGAGGGCGCGGAATTCGCCGACGTGCTCGCCGACGCACAGCGCCTCGGCTACGCCGAAGCCGAGCCTTCGCTGGACATTGATGGCTTCGATTCCGAGCACAAGATCGGCATCCTCGCCTCGCTCGCTCACGGTTTCTGGGTCCGCCCGAAGGACATTTTCGTGGCGGGCATCCGGAACATCAGCAAGCTGGACATGCAGTTCGCTGGGCAGCTCGGCTACACAATCAAACTGCTCGGTATCGTGAAGCAGGCCGATGGCGGCAAGTCTTCCCGCTCCCGCGTCCAGGTGTCAGTCTATCCCGCGCTGGTCCCGAATGCCCATGTGCTGGCCAACGTAAACCACGTATTCAACGCCGTCTTCGTCCGCGGCGATGTGGTCGGCGACACGCTTTTCTACGGCCGGGGCGCCGGCAAGGACGCCACCGCCAGCGCGGTTTTGAGCGACGTCGCCGACGCCGCGCTCGACCTCAACTACGGAAGCAAAGGCCGCGTGCCAGCCTTTGTGCCGCATAAACACGCCGGATCTGTGCTGCCCATCGGCGAGGCGGTTTCGCGCTATTACGTGCGCTTCAGCGTCGT
>DASYOA010000153.1:0-8704 GCA_036008265.1 Opitutaceae bacterium | reverse complement strand
TGGGGCCACCCCGCCCACAGAGAACCTACAGTAGCGGCCCGCAATGCCACCGTGAGAAAGTCGAGCAGTTGCGTTGTCTGCACCGCCACCTGGCCATGCTCGCGCGCGAGCGCGTCCGCCGCCAGCCCATGCCATGCCACGCCGCGCGCCGCCGCGAGCAGCGGCTCCGCCGGCGTCTGCGCGAGCAATCCGCCGGTCAGCCCGGCCAGCAGATCGCCACTGCCGCCGCGGGCCAGTACCGGCCCGCCAAAAAAGCTGTGATAAACCACGCCCTCCGCGTCGCAAATGCGCGTGGTCGGGCCCTTGAGCGCGACGACCATGCCGTTTTTCCTGCAAAACGCGCGCAGCTCCGCGCCATGATTGATGCGCGCAAATTCGCCCGCATGCGGGGTGAGGACCACGCGTTTTCCCGACGTCGCAGCCAGCACTGAAGGCTGCAGTCCATCCGCGTCGAGCAGCAGCGGCATCCGGGCCAGCCTGGCAATTTCCTCCACCAGCGCGCGCGTCTCCGCCTCCGTGCCCAGGCCCGAGCCGAGCGCAAAAGCCGTGGCCCGCGGCAATCGCGCCCGCACCAGTGCCAGGCCCTTGTGCGCCAGGCCGCCGGCCGGCGTCTCCGGTAAACCCACCCACATCGCCTCGGGCGCGCGGGCGGCAAAGGCCGGCGCCAGTGATTCCGGCACGAACGCCGTCACCAGCCCCACTCCACTGCGCAACGCGGCCAGCACGTTCATCAGCACCGCGCCGGGATAGCTCCGTGAACCGCCGAGCACCAAAAGATGCCCGAACGTGCGCTTGTCCACGTTCGAGGGTCGCAGCGTCGTCAAAGGCCGCAAAATTTCCGGGGTCAGCACGCGGTCGCGCACCGCCGGCAAATCATTCGATTGGAAAAATCCCAGATCCAGGAAGCGCAAACGCCCCGCCGCAGGCGCGCTGAGCAGCGGCGATTTCACCGAGCCCGTCGCATAGGCAAAATCAGCGCGAAATGAAATTTTATCCGACTTTTCGCCCACCCCGCTCGGCAAATCCACCGCCGCGCGCAGGCGGATGGCGGGATGGTCGTTGATGCGGCGCAGAAGTTTCGCCGTCGCCGCATCGATGGGCGGACGGAATTGAAAACCAAAGATGCCATCGAGGCAGAGGTCATAGCTTGCGTCCGGATCATCCGTCACGACCACGCGCCCCGGCCCGGCCTGCACCAGCGCCTGCCAGGCGCGCCGCGCCAGCGGGCGCAGCGTGCGCTCACCGAAGGCGAAAATCACACCGGCCGAGGCCAACGGATTTTCTCCCAGGATGAATTTCGCGGCGAGCAACGCATCGCCGCCGTTGTGGCCTTTGCCGACGAGGACGAGGATGCGGCCGGCGGGCGGGAATCCGCCGAGCTCAAGAAAATCCTGCAGCACGGCCGCGCCCACGGCGCCGCCTGCGCGTTGCATCGCGGCCCATTCGGCGGCTTCGTCGCCGGCGAAAAGTTTCTTCTCCCACGCGCTGGCCTCGGCGCAGATGAGAATCGGGATTGAGGATGAAAGACTCATGGTTTGGGAACCGCAAAAAGACGGGATGATTCTAACCGCGGATAAACACGGATGAACGCGGATTTTTACATCAAGCTTTTTAGATGATCTCTTTATCCGTGTTCATCTGCGTTTATCTGCGGTTAAAAACCGGGCCGGCGGATATTTTAATACTAACATCGATCAGCGGTTCTTAGAAAAATTGGCGAAGATGCGCAGTTCTAAACGCGCACCAGCGCCGCCACGGCCATGGCCATGGTGTCGGTGTGCGAAAGCGTAAGCATGATACTCGTGGCGCCAACGTGCACAAGGAGCGCCGTGCCCTGTTCGTCGAGGTGCACGTGCGGGGCATGGCGCAGGCCGTGGTAAACCGAGACGGATTTCCAACCGAGCTCGGCGCCGATGCCGGTGGTGAAGGCCTTCGACACCGCCTCCTTCGCGGCAAAGCGCGCGGCGAGATGCTTGTGCGGGTGTTTCATCGCCAGGCAGTAGGTGCGTTCTTCCTCGGTGAAGACCCGCGCCAGGAAACGCTCGCCCTGCCGTTCGAACACGCCGCGGATGCGATCAATCTCGATGATATCGCAGCCAAGGCCGAGGAGGATGCCGCCGGGGGGAAGGTCGAGGTTCATCGGTCAAAAATTGAGAAATTGCTAAATCGGGAAATTGGAAAACATGAAACACGGAAAACAAGGCCCTCTCGTTTTTCACTTTCCCGGGATTGTTTTCCACTTTCCCAATTTCTCGCTTTTGCGATTTTCTTCATGGGTTCATCCGCGCTTTCATTTCGCGCACCGCTTCCTCGATGCCGGTGAAAAGGGCACGGCTGATGATGCTGTGGCCAATATTGAGCTCGTGCAGGTGCGGCAGCGTGCGCACTTCGGCGATGTTGACGTAGTTGATGCCATGGCCGGCGTTGACGACGAGGCCGGCGCGGTGCGCGAGGCTGGCGCCGAGGCGGAGACGCTCAAATTCCTTGGCCTGGCCCGGCGGGTGGCAGGCATTGGCATAGGCGCCGGTGTGCAGCTCGACCCATGGCGCGCGCAGATTCGCGGACAGCTCGATCTGCGGTTCGTCGGGGTCGATAAAAAGACTCGTCTTGATGCCAGCCGCATTCATCGCATCGACGCAGGCCTTCACCCGGTCGCGGTTGCCGACGACGTCGAGCCCGCCTTCGGTCGTGATTTCCTGGCGGTTTTCGGGCACGAGACAGACCGAGTTGGGCTTCAGCTTCAGCGCCAACGCCGTCATCGCCGGCGTGCAGGTCATCTCGAGGTTGAGGCGCGTGGCCGCGTTTTCACGCAGCCGCCAGACATCGCGTTCCTGGATGTGACGGCGGTCTTCGCGCAAATGCACGGTAATGCCATCCGCACCCGCGCGTTCCGCGAGGATCGCAAGCGCCACGGGATCCGGCTCGATGGAGCCGCCCGCGGCGGGGTCGGCCAGGCGGTAGCGCGCCTGGCGGAGCGTGGCGCAATGGTCGATGTTGACGCCGAGAAGAATCATGGAAGTAAGACTGTGACAGAAAGAGGGAAGCCAGGAAACCAGGAAATAAGGGCGCACGGCCTGTGCCTGCCTGAATGCATGTGCCTTCTGAGTTATCATAACATGGATTTCACACCACCGAAGCAGTAAAATGCATCATCAGATTGATTCTGCTTCCGGGTTTCATGGCTTCCCTCTTAACTCATCCGATGCCGACTTCACCGCCGAAGCAGGAAAATCTCTGGCTCAACCTCGCGTTCAACATCGTCGCGCCGGTGCTGATCCTCTCGAAGCTGAGCGGCGTGCACCTGCTCGGGCCAAAATGGGGGCTGGTCGCGGCACTGGCATTCCCGCTGGGTTATGGGGCCTGGGACTTTGTGAAACGGCGGAAGGCGAATTTCATTTCCGTGCTGGGTTTCACGAGCGTGCTGCTGAGCGGCGGGCTGGGGTTGCTCAAGGCCGATGGCTTCTGGTTTGCGGTGAAGGACGCCGCGGTGCCGGGGCTCATTGGCGTGGTTTTGCTCATGTCGATGCGGGCACGCGAGCCGCTGCTGAAGGCGTTTTTTTATAACGAAGCCATCATGGACGTCCCGCGCATCGAGGCCGCGTTGCGCGAACGCGGCGCGGAGACGGCCTTCATGGCGATCATGCGGCGCGCCACCGTGCTGGTGGCCGCGTCATTCTTCGTGAGCGGCGCGTTGAACTTCGTGCTCGCGCGCCACCTGCTGCGCAGCCCGGGCGGCACCCCGGAATTCAACGCCGAACTGGCCACAATGCACTGGGTGAGCCTGCCGGTCATCGCCGTGCCGAGCATGGCGATGATGGCGATCGCGCTGTGGCAACTGCTGAAAGGCGTCGAAACGCTGACCGGTCTGACGGTGGACGACGTTTTCTACACGGAAAAAAAGTAACCTCCAATTAACATCGGGGGCTGGCGCGCGGCCCAATGTCTGGCAGCTTGGGTCAGAATGGGAACATCATCGATGAGACCAGCCCGCAGCCGATCCAGCGACACCAGCCCCGCCCGGAAATTCCTGAAGGCCACGAACGACCTGGTTTTTCACCACGTCCATGGCGGCCAGCTGATCTACAACACCTGCTGGGAAGACCCGCGCATCGACCGCCAGTTGATGCAGTTGCGCGCCGACAGTCGCGTCGTGATGATCACCAGCGCCGGCTGCAACGCCTTCGATTACCTGCTCGACGGCCCTGCCGAGATTCACGCCATCGATGTCAACTTCCGCCAGAACGCCCTGCTGGAGTTGAAGCGCGCGATGATCCGCCGCGGCAACTTCGCCGACCTGTTCGAGCTCTTCGGCATCGGCTCGCATGAAAAATACCGCCCGCTCTACCGCGCGGTGCGCGCCGACCTGCCGGCCTTTGCCCGCGAATTCTGGGACGAGAAAATTGCTTTTTTCGACCCGGGCAGCATGAAGAAATCGTTTTATTACCACGGCACGGCCGGCTCGGCCGCGTGGCTGCTCGGCGGCGTGCTCTTCCGGGCCAAGCCGAATATCAAGAATTTCGCCCTGTGCATGCTCGATGCCGACACGACCGCGCAGCAACGGGAAATCTACGCGCTGCTCGAGCCAAAAATCTGGGGCAAGCTGAGCAACTGGCTCGTTCGCCAGCGCATCGTGATGACCCTGCTCGGCGTGCCCGCCCCGCAGATCGGGCTGATTGAAGACACTTATCCGGGCGGGCTGACGGCGTATGTGAAAGACAAGCTGCGCCATGTGATGACCGGCCTGCCGGCCCGCGAAAATTACTTCTGGCGCGTTTACATCACCGGCTCCTACACGCTCACCTGCTGTCCGAACTACCTGCGGCAGGAAAACCTGGCCCCGCTGGCCGCACGCGCCGGCCGGATCCATGCCCACACCTGCACCGTCACGAATTTTCTCCGCGAAAACCCGGGCGTTTATTCCCATTACGTCCTGCTCGACCATCAGGACTGGCTCGCGTGGCACGACCCCGCGGCGTTGCTCGAGGAATGGGAGCTCATCCTGGCCAACAGCCGGCCCGGAACCAAAATCCTGCTGCGCTCGGCCGGCCTCAACCTCGACTTCGTGCCCGAGGTCATCCGGGCCCGGCTCCGCTTTTTCCCGCAACTCACCAACGGGCTGCACGCGACCGACCGCGTCGGCACCTACGGCAGCCTGTTTTTTGCCGAGGTTTTATGAATGGTGCCCACCATGCACCCGCTTCGTTGCCCGCCGAAACGGCGGTGGAAAAATATTACCGCTTCCACTCCCGCATCTACGACGCCACGCGGTGGAGCTTCCTGTTTGGCCGCACCGCGATAATAAATAAATTTGCGGGCGCCGCGCCGCGTCGCATCCTCGAAATCGGCTGCGGCACGGGCCGCAACCTGGCGGAACTGGCCCGTCGTTTTCCTCAAGCTCAAATCACCGGCGTGGACCTGTCTGCCACGATGCTCGACCTCGCCCGCAAAAAAATTGCCGGGTTCCGTCCGCGGGTGCAACTGCTGCACCAGGCCTACACCGCCCCGCTCAGCGATCCGCCCGGCTATGACCTCGTGCTGTTTTCCTATGCGCTGTCGATGTTCAACCCCGGCTACGACACCGCCCTGGCCGCCGCCCGGAGCGACCTGGTGCCCGGGGGTCGCATTGCCGTGGTGGACTTCCACGATTCGCGCTTCTGGTTCTTCGAGCGTTGGATGGGCGTCAACCACGTTCGCATGAACGGCCAGCTCCGCCCGATCCTGCAATCGCTCTTTACCCCGATGACCGATCACCTTTGCCCAGCCTATGCGGGTACCTGGCGTTATCTGCTGTTTGTCGGCCGCAAGGGATGGAGATAGCTCGATTCGCGAGGATCGAATCCCTAGGCTCGGTGGTC
Organism: Opitutaceae bacterium; assembly: GCA_036008265.1. Taxonomy (GTDB): domain Bacteria; phylum Verrucomicrobiota; class Verrucomicrobiia; order Opitutales; family Opitutaceae; genus DASRHD01. The sequence goes on along the minus strand of DASYOA010000153.1, from coordinate 2,849 downwards.
TGATCTTGGACCACCCGCATCCCCAAGGAACGAAATGAAAATCGCCATCAAGGAATTCCGCGTGCGGGAGGGTGCCAAGGTGCGGCTCAAGCAATGGCCGACGCGCGTGGAGCCGTGCTACAAGTCAAAGCAGCATTACGAGAGCCTCCTCGCCGAACATGTGGAAAAGTTAAGCGCACGACAAAGCCTTCTCTACGCGCAGAATCAGCATGCATTGCTGTTGATTTTCCAGGCGATGGACGCCGCCGGCAAGGACGGCGCGATCAAGCACGTGATGTCCGGCGTCAATCCGCAGGGCTGCCAGGTCTTCAGCTTCAAGCAGCCGAGCGCCGAGGAGATGGAGCATGATTTTCTCTGGCGCACCAACCGTTGCCTGCCGGAGCGCGGCCATATCGGCATCTTCAACCGCTCCTATTACGAGGAAGTGTTGGTGGTGCGCGTCCATCCGGAAATCCTGCGCCGGCAGGGTTTGCCGGCCGATGACCTCAACGACGAGAAAATCTGGCCGCACCGTTATCGCTCCATCCTCGACCTGGAAAGGCATCTGCACCGCAATGGCACCCGGATCGTGAAATTCTTCCTCCATTTGTCCAAGGAGGAACAGCGCCGGCGCTTCCTCGCGCGGCTCGACGACCCCGATAAGAACTGGAAATTCAGCCGCGCCGACCTCGCGGAGCGCAAGCGCTGGAAAGATTACCAGCACGCCTACGAAGCCTGCCTGACGGCGACGAGCACCAAGCTCGCCCCGTGGTATGTCGTCCCCGCCGACGACAAGGCGAACGCGCGGCTGATTATTTCCCGGGTGATCCTCGACACCCTCGGTGAATTAAAAATGAGCTATCCCAAGCCAGACAAGGGCCACCGGAAGGAATTGGACTCCATCCGCAAGCTGCTGGAAAAATGATCGGCCTACAGCATTTTAACCACTAATGCACTCTAAAGGGCACTAAAACCTGCCAATCAGGCAGAAGACCGACTTAACCACTGATGCACACTGATAGTCACTGATGATATGAAGTTTGGTTCGGACTCATTTTTTATCTGTCTTTTTCCGGATCAGCGACCATCAGTGTGCATCAGTGGTTAAAATGCTCTAACCCCGGCGTGAACGCACCCACCCTCACCCATCCTTCCACCACGCCGGCGATCCTGGTGATTTTTGCGCTCACCTATCTCGGTTTCGCCATCGGCCGGGTGCCGGGCTTGAAATTGAACCGCACCGGCATCGTGCTGCTGGGCGCCATCGCCATCGCGGTCTTCTCCGGCTGGTCGGTGACAACGATCGTCGATTTTATCAACTGGCCGACCATCCTGCTGTTGTTCGGCTTTTTTGTCATTTCCGCGCAATTGCGCCTGTCTGGTTTTTTCGACCAGATCGCCGGCAGGATTTCGGCCGGGCTGGGAAATCCCGCGCGGTTTTTGCTTACCCTCATACTGGCGACGGCCGGCCTGTCGGCGTTTCTCAACCACGACATTGTCTGCTTCGTCTTTACGCCGGTCGTGGCCATCGCCCTGGTGCAACGGCGACTCAATCCGGTTCCGTTTCTTGTTGCATTGGCAGTCGCCAGCAACATCGGTGCGGCCGCCACCCTGGTCGGCAATCCGCAGGACATGATGATCGCCCAGATCGCCGGGTTGGGCTTCGGCCACTACGCACTCTGGTGCATCGTGCCGGTATCATTCGCTCTCGGTTGCGCCTACGCGATCATTTGGCTGATGTGCCGCCACGACCTCGCGCTCCCTGCACCAGTGACGGCCAGGGTGAAGCCAGTTTCATATGAGTTCAACCGCGCGCATACGATCAAAGGCTTTGTCGTCCTGGGCCTGGTCATTGCGTTTTTCTTCTCGTCGGTCCCCAAGGAAATCATCGCCCTGACCGCCGCCGGGATCCATCTCGCCAGCCGGAAATTCGACACCGAGGATTTGCTCGGGCTGGTGGACTGGTCGATCCTGATCATGTTCATGGGGCTGTTCGTGGTGACGGGCGCTTTCCAAGCCACGGGCTGTGGCGAGCAAGCCGTGCAGTGGCTCACTCACGCCGGATTGAATCTCAATTCGTCATCCATCCTGGCCGTGGTGACAGCCATGCTTTCCAACCTGATCGGCAATTCCGCGACCGTGATGTTGATGCTAAAGGTGGTTGATGTGACCCATGCGACGACGGCCTACGTGCTGGCGCTCGCCAACAGCTTTGGCGGCAGCTTCACGATCCTCGGCAGCGTGGCCAACATCATCGTCGTCCAGCAAGCGCGCGAACAGGGGATCACGATTACCTTCCGCGATTTCGCCCGCCTGGGCGTGCCGGTGACGCTGGCGGCCATGGCCGGCCTGCTGGCCTGGGTGATGCTGGTGACTTGAGGCAGCAGAGGTTGCTTAACCGCGGATGAACGCGAATCGACGCGAATAAATTTTCTCAGAAGCAGATCGCAAGGTGTTTCTTCTTTGTCATCCAGAGCGCAGCAAGGATCTCTGATAACTGTAGCCGGGGTCGTTGACCCCGGCCCGGCCTCAACGAGGCCGGCTACATACGAAATGTGCCAAATCAAATCGAAGACACCCTAATATCCCTGGCCAGGCATTCGAGATCTGGTCAGTGATGATCGTCATCGTGATGGTCTGAATCATGATGATCGTCATGGTGGTCGTCATGATCGCGACCGCCACGATCGCCTGGGAATATGCAGCCGCCCAGCAGGACGACCATCGTTGCAGTAAGGATCAAGAGCAGGATTCGTTTCATCATGAGATTCGGGGGTTACAATCATAGTATCCTGCCGCGAGGCGATTGTTCCGGCCTTTCAGGTGAAAGAAGGTTTTGTTGGCGTGACCGCAGGGAGTTGCCTTTCTTA
>DASYOA010000152.1:0-4472 GCA_036008265.1 Opitutaceae bacterium | reverse complement strand
GCGCAGCGCGGTCAGGTGTTCTTCCTGAAAGAAATTGTCCCGCGCCGCCGCCGCGCGTTCGCCCAGGTAAACCTTGCCTTCCTGCAGGCGGTCCCGGAGCGCGCCCGGCGTCAGGTCGATCAGCTCGATTTCGTTCGCGAAATCGAGCACCGAATCGGGCACCGTCTCATGCACGGGCGCGCCGGTGATCTGCCGGACCGCGTCGGACCGCGATTCGATATGCTGGACGTTGAGCGTGCTATAGACATCGATGCCAGCCTCGATGAGTTCGACCACGTCCTGCCAGCGTTTGGGGTGACGGGATCCGGGCGCATTCGTGTGCGCCAGCTCGTCCACGAGCGCGAGCTTCGGCCGGCGCGCGATGATCGCCTCGAGGTCCATCTCGGTCAGCGCGGCCCCGCGATAATCAATCTGCTTGCGGGGAATGACGGGCAATCCCGTCAGCAACGCCTCGGTCTCGACCCGGCCATGGGTTTCGACCACGCCCACGACGGTGTCCACTCCATCGCGCAGCTCCTTTTGTCCGGCCCGGAGCATCGCAAACGTCTTGCCCACGCCCGGGCACATGCCAAAGAAAACCTTCAGATGCCCGCGCTTGGCGCGCGCCTCCTCGCGGTTGAGCGAAGCCAGTAGTGCGTCGGGATCGGGCCGGTCTTCAGACATTGAATTAGATTAATATTATTCTGCCGATTGTGAATCACGCTCAAGGAGCCTGATGATCATTTCGCTTGAGATGATCTAAAATTATCAGTCCCAAATCCACCACGAAGATCGTAATCACCGCGCTATCCAGGAGCGTCACCAACCGGCTCGCGGGCAAAAACTGCTCGCTGCCCCACAGGACGAAAGCAAACCCAAGAGAGATTCCTTTGAGCTTTTCATTCCATCTCCGCTTCGCACTCAACTGAAGGCTGATATACGACGCTCCGATCAAAATAAGCGCCAGGGCGCTCGATTGCTGATGGAAGGAAGTAAGCCGGAGGTCATGCGAAACATCCGAACTTAACAGGACAACAATGGCCCCAGCCGCCAAAAGGAAGAGGAGCAAGCTAAGGCCGCGAAGCAATTTTGTCATCGGTAGTTGGAGAAATAAGCGGAGCACGCTTCGCGCCATGTCGTCAATCGCCCGCTGACGGCTGCGCCCATTTTCAAACAGCCCACCCCTCGTTTTATTCTCATAATTAGAAGGTGCGGCCGGCGAGCATGAGGCCGTGTTCAGCCAGCGGCCCAAGGCAGAGCGCCGGGAAGAACGTCAGCGCGGCGACAATCAAAATGACGCCGAGCAAGACACAGCCGAAAGTCACCCCGTTGGTCGGGAGCGTGCCCATTGAGGCCGGCACGGTTTTCTTGGCCGCGAGGTGGCCGGCGATCGCCAGCACGGCCAGCGCCACGCCAAACCGGCCGATGAACATCGCCGCGCCGAGGGTCAGGTTGTAGAAAAACGTATTGGCGTTCAGCCCGGCGAAGGCGCTGCCGTTGTTGTTGGCGCAAGAGGCATAGGCATAATAAATTTCGCTCATCCCGTGCGGGCCGGTGTTGCCCAAGCCCGCCAGTCCCGCGGGCTGGGTACAAGCGAGCGCGGAACCCAACAGAATCAAAAAGTTGGGAATAAGGATGGCCACCACCGCCCAGGTGGCTTCCCACATTTGGATTTTCTTTCCGAAATACTCCGGGGTGCGCCCAACCATCAACCCGGCGATGAACACGGTAATCAAAACGTGCATGAGAATACCGTACAAGCCGGCGCCCACGCCGCCGAACACGATGCAGCCGAGCATGAGGTTCCAGAGCGGCGCCAGGCCGGCCAGCGGCATGAAGCTGTCATGCATCGAATTGACCGCGCCGCAGGAAGTGCCGGTCGTGGCCACCGCAAAGAGCACGCTGTTCATCACGCCAAACCGCTGCTCCTTGCCTTCCATCAGCGGCTGAAGGTTGTGCACCACGGGATTCGGCTGTGACTCCGCCCACCAGGCCAGCGCGAAGCAGCCGACAAACAGCGCCAGCATCACGCCGAACAAAACCCGCGCATGGCCCACATCACCCAACATCAGGCCGAACGCATAAACAAGTGAGGCCGCAATGATGACCAAGCTCACCACTTCGACGAAATTGCTGAACGGCGTCGGGTTTTCGAATGGATGCGCGCTGTTCTGGCCGTAGAATCCGCCCCCGTTGGTGCCGAGTTGTTTGATCGCAATCTGCGATGCCGCCGGGCCGAGCGGAATGAGCTGGGTGTCCACTTTCTGGTCCACCATCACCGGCTTGCCATCGGGACCGTTAACCGCGTTGCCCTTGTCGTCGGTCTTCGGCACCTGCGCGGTATAGGATTCGACCAGGCTGGCCGTGGCATAGGGCTTGAAATTCTGCACCACGCCCTGGCTGACCAGCACCGTGGCCATCAGCACGGAGAGCGGCAGCAAAAGGTAGAGGGTTGTGCGGGTGAGATCGGCCCAGAAATTGCCGATCGTCTTCGCGGAAGCTCGCTTCAAACAGCGGGCGAAAGCCACGAGGATCGCAATGCCGGTGGCCGCACTGAGAAAATTGTGCACCGTCAGCCCGGTCATCTGCGTGAAGTAGCTCATCGTGTTCTCACCGGCATAGGCCTGCCAGTTGGTGTTGGTGACGAAACTGACCGCGGTATTAAGCGCCAGCGCCCACGGCACGTTGGGGAAATTTTGTGGATTCAGCGGCAGACAGGCCTGCGTCATTTGCAACACCCACAACGAGAGCAGCCCGACGACATTGAAAATCAACACGCCGAGAAAATACCGCTTCCACGACATTTCCTCGTTCTCGTCGACGCCGGTCAACCGATAGATCAATTTCTCGACCGGTCGTAAAATCGGGGACAGGAAGGTTTTTTCGCCTTTGAAGACGCGGGCCATGAACCGGCCCAGCAGTGGGGTGAGGCCTAACAGCAGCCCAAAAAAAGCAAAGACTTGGATTAGTTCATTTAACTTCATGCCTTAACTGTATTTAATCTTCTAATCATCGGCTAATTAAAAGGCTCCGACAGACCATTAAATAAACCTTAACGCCCTGCGCAGTCACCTACCCCGCCTAGCGAGGATTGACCGGGGTGAGATTGGCCGCTCCAGCAACGAACTCTTGTTGGATCGCCTGCTCCAGTGCGGATAATTCATACTGGCAGAGGAACATGGCCTTGCGTTTTTCGTTCAGCGAGATCGCCAGGGATCGGACGTTGGTGTTTTCCCGCGAGAGCTTGAGGATCTGTGACCGAAGATCGGTGAAACTGGCGTAGCGCGCAGCTGCCGTGGCCAGATCGCTGTCTTCCGCGAGGCCCTTGGTCGCGGCCAAGTCGGCCAGATCCTTCCGGATCACCCGGTCTTCGCGGGCCATCCGCGCTTCCATCTCGTCCATCTTCTGGTCGCTTTCCTCGGCAATGTGCGGCGGCAGCAAGGCCAGGATCCGCAGGGCCGAAATCCGGGCGTTGTCCGCCAACAGGATGACCTGCTTGTCCCCGCGCGAATCGGAGTCGGCTCTCGCTTGTACGATGTGCGCGAGCGCGTCGTCCGCTTCCTTGAGTATATCGGCGGCCGGGCCGAAGGCCAGGCGATAGGCTTTGAGATTGGTGTTCTGCACCGCGAGGCCGAGGAGCTCGTGGTCGATGCGTTCATAATCGACAAAGGTTTTGGAAAACTCGGCGAGGAGTTCATTTTCCCGGGAGCTGCCGTTCGCACCCAAGAGATCGCCCAACTGCGCGCGTTCCTGCTCCAAGGAGGCCGTGGCCTCGCGCGCCTGCTCGGCGAAGGTCTGCGAGTCCTCATCCGTGGTGGACAGGACCGCGCTTTTTTCGGCCTCGGAAGCCGAGGCCAGGGCCAGCCGCATCTGATCCACGAGCTCGATCTTCCGGTCCTTCAAGGCGAGCCGTGCAGCCGGCGTTTCTTTCTGCGGCTCGTTCATCACCAGCCAAACGATGGCGCCAAAAAACGCGGCTCCGGCGGCCATCCAGAGGAAATCCTTGGGGTTTGGTTTCATCTTACTGTCTTTTGTCTCCCCGTTGACTGAAACAAGGAGAAAAAATTATTCAGGCAATCTGCCTGCAGGGAATGCCAGTACCCTGCAAGCAGCGCCTCGGGTCCCGGCCCGACCGTGGGTTTTGACGCCGCCACGATGGCTTCCACACCATCGCTCTCGGAGGAGGAGCAAACGTCGAGCCCACGCCAGGCCCACGCCGAAAATATTTTCAATTCAAACGCTCGATCCGCCCTCAGCCTTTCTTGGTGTCAGCTGCGTCGAGGGCGAGGTTGAGTTGCAGCACGTTCACGCGCGCCATGCCAAACACGCCCCATTGCGGCGGTTTGATGAATTTTTCCACCAACGCGGTGACCTGGTCCACGTTCAGGTTGCGCGCGGCCGCCACGCGGGCGATCTGGAATCGAGCCGCTTCGGGACTGATGTCCGGTTCCAGCCCGCTGGCGGACGCGAAGACCAAGTCCGCCGGCACCGGT
>DASYOA010000151.1:0-3156 GCA_036008265.1 Opitutaceae bacterium | reverse complement strand
GGCTGAAACCAACCGTGAACCGTGAACTGTAAACCGTGAACGTCGGTCTTATTTCGGGAATGCCTCGTCGATCAGCTCACAAAAGTGATGGATCAAAAACAAATGCGCTTCCTGCGCGGCGGAGCCGCTCGCGCCGGGCACGATGAGCTCGCAGGTGGCGAGGCCCTTCGCTTTGCCGCCGCCACGGCCGAGGAAGGCGACGCTGTCGAGGCCGAGGCTTTTCGCCGCGGTGAGCGCGGCGAGGATGTTGGCGGAATTGCCGCTCGAGGTCAGGACGACGAGCAGGTCGCCCGGCTGCGCGAAGGCGGGGAGCTGGCGCGCAAAAACCTCGTCGTAGCCGTAATCGTTGGCGATGCAGGTGAGCAGCGAGCCGTCGGCGTTGAGGGCGATGGCGGGCAGGGCGCGGCGGGACTTGGCATAGCGGCCCACGAGCTCGGTGGAGAAATGCTGCGCCTCGGCCGCGCTGCCGCCATTGCCGCAGAGGATAAGTTTTTTCCCGGCGCGCAGCGTGGACAGGATCATCTGCCCGGCACGGTCGATCTGTGGGCGGATGCCGGCGAGCGACTGGAAAGTTTTCAGGGTTTCGGCGAGTTGGGCGTCGAAAGTCATCACTTAACTTACAATAGAAGTGCCGTGGGGAAGGCGAAGGAATTTTTGAATGAGGCTTCTTTGAAAATGTGGGCGGGGTGCCCTCACCCCGCGATAGACCTCAGTGCGGGGTGAGGGCACCCCGCCCACATTAAGCCAATTGTTTCCAATCGACCCGTGGCCTCGGCTTGCCTCGGTCGCTATCTGCGGCGAAATTCAATCCGTGCCCTATTTCGACCACAATGCCACGACGCCGCTGGTGCCGGCCGCGCGCGAGGCGTGGCTGCGCGCGGAGGATGAGGCGTGGCAGAATCCATCCGGTTTGTATGGTATCGGGGCGCGCGTGAAGGTGCGGCTCGAGGCAGCGCGCGAACAGCTCGCGCCGTTATTGGGTTCCGCGGCGGCGCGTGTGGTCTTCACCTCGGGCGCGACCGAGGGCGCGAACGCCGTGTGCGCGCATCTCGCCCGGACACTGCCGCCGGGCGCGCTCGTGGCGGTCAATCGGACGGAACATCCCTGCGTGCTCGAAGCGGCGAAATTTTTTCTCGGCGAACGGGTCGTCTGGCTCGAAGTCGACCGCCACGGCGTGGTGGCTTTGGCGCAGCTCGAAAAATTACTGGCCTCCAAAGGCATTGGTGCGGTCATCGTGATGGCAGCGAACAATGAGACGGGCGTGTTGCAACCCTGGCGCGAGCTGGCGCGGTTGTGCCGACGGGACCATGCGGCCTTTTTCTGCGATGCCTCGCAGTGGCTCGGCAAGCTGCCGGCGGCGGGTCTGGGCGAGGCGGATTGGGTGATCGGTTCGGCGCACAAATTCGGCGGGCCGAAGGGCGTGGGTTTTGTCTTGGCCGCGGAGGGGGCGCAGGATTTCCACATGCAGCATGGCGGTGGACAGGAACACGGGCATCGCGCCGGCACGGAAAACTTCCCCGGTGTGGCGGCGATGGTCGCGGCGCTGATCGAGACGGAGACGAAAAAAGTTTTGCTCGAGACGGAGCGGCTGCGCTGGCGCGAGACGTTTGAGCGGGCGTTGCCGGCCGCGCTGCCCGGCGTGCGCGTGGTGGGCGCGGGCGCGGAGCGGCTTTGGAACACGGTGTCGCTCATCCTGCCGCACGGCGAAAACACGCGCTGGGTCGCGCGGCTCGACAAGCGCGGCTTTCAGGTTTCAACGGGATCAGCCTGCGCCACCGCGAAGGGGGGGCCGTCACATGTGCTCGCGGCGATCGGATGTTCGCCGGAGGAGGCGCGGCGGGTGATCCGCGCGAGCGCGGGCTGGGAAACGGCGGAGACGGACTGGACGAAGCTCGCGCAGGCCTTGGCTAAAGTCAGCTCCGAGGTGAAGCCGGCGGAAGCGGTCGTTAAGATTTAGGGCATACGCTCCCCGATGCGCCTCAGCTCATTAACCCTCCGGCATTTTCGCAACGTGGGGTTTTCCACGCTCGAATTTTCCGGCCATCGGCATTTCCTCGCCGGCGCGAACGGGCAGGGGAAAACCAATCTGCTCGAGGCGGCGGGCTTTCTCACGGCGCTGCGTTCCTTTCGCGCGACCGACAACCGCCTGCTCGTCGGCCACGGCCAGACGACCGCCGCCATCAGCTGCAAGCTCGAGCACGAGCGGTTCGGCGACACGCACGTGATTATCAAGCTTCGCCACGAAGGCAAGGAGCTGTGGTGCGACCAGGCGCGCGTCACGCGGCTGGCCGACCATCTCGGAAAATTTCCGACCGTGGTTTTTTCGTCACAGGACCTGCAGCTCGTCCGCGGTGCGCCGGCCGGCCGGCGCCGCTGGCTCGACCTAACGCTGGCGGCGATGGATGCCACCTACCTGCAGGCCTTGCAGAAATTCACCCGCGCGCTGGCCGGAAGAAATGCCCTGCTGAAGTCGGGCCGCGCGGCGGACAAGGAACTCGATGCCTTCGAGCAGATCCTGGCGCCCGCCGCCGCCGAGCTCATCACGTTGCGCGCCGCCGGGCTGCAGGCGCTCGGGGCGACGTTGCGGACGGCGTATGCCCAGCTTTGTGATTCTGGCGAGCCGGCGGATCTCATCTATGATCCCAATTTTGAGGAGCCGTCGGCCGAGTTGTTGCTCGCGCGGTTCGAGGCCGGCCGTGCGCGCGATGCGCAGTTTCGCACCACGATGGTCGGGCCGCAGCGCGACGATTTTCGTTTTACCGTGCGCGGCACCGAGTCGAAGGACTTTGCCTCGGAGGGCCAGCAACGCTCGCTCGTCCTCGCGCTGCGGCTGGCGCAGGCGGCGTGGTTCCAGGAAAAGAGCGGTGTGCGCCCGGTGCTGCTGGCTGACGATGTGCTGGGCGAACTCGATCCGGCGCGCCGCGCCCGTTTCTGGTCGGCCATCGATCCCCAGTCGCAGGTCATCGCCACCGGCACCAGCCGGCCCGACGCCGGGCTCGGCGAATGGCAGGTGTTTGCAGTCGCAAGTGGGGAGTTCACCGAAAAGGCTGATGACATGGAGAGCAACTCGTGACGCTCGAGCCCTGGCAATGGGCGCTGGCCATTTTTGCCGCGTTCCTCGTGGGTGTGTCCAAAACCGGCATTGCCGGACTGGGA
>DASYOA010000150.1:0-8135 GCA_036008265.1 Opitutaceae bacterium | reverse complement strand
CGCGAACTCCGCGCCGAACTCGAATCCACCGGTTACGCGTTCAAGACCTGCTGCGACACCGAGGTTCTCCTCGCCGCTTTCGCGCACTGGGGCGAAGCCTGCCTTGAGCGTTTGCGCGGCATGTTCGCCTTCGCCGTGTGGGACACGCGCGAGCAAAGCCTTTTTCTCGCGCGCGACGCCTTCGGCATCAAGCCGCTGTACGTGCATCACGCCGGCCCGCGCCTGCTGTTCGCCTCCGAGCTCAACGCCCTGCTCACTTCCAGCGTCGTCTCCACGGAAATCGACCCGCACGCCATGGCCGATTACCTGGCCTGGCTCGCCGTGCCGGCGCCGCGCACGATCTGGCGCGGCATCATCAGCCTGCGCCCCGGCGAATGCATGACCTTTCACGCCGGGCATATCTACGTGCGCTCCTGGTGGACCTTCCAGAAAATTTCCGGCCAGACCGAACCCTGCGCCACGCGCGCGGATTTCATCCGTGAATTGCGCGCCCGGCTTGAAGACACCATCCGCGCCCACCTGCTCGCCGATGTGCCCGTGGGCGCGTTTCTTTCGGGCGGCCTCGATTCGTGCGTCATCGTCGGCCTCATGCAGCGCGCCGGCAACTCGCGGCTGAAAACGTTTTCCATCGGCTTCGATGAAAGCGAGTTTTCCGAGGCGGCCTTTGCCGCGCGCGCGGCGCGGCATTTCGGCACCGAGCATCACGCCAGCGTGCTGACCGGCGCGCAAGTCGCCACGGACATCGAAAAAATCCTCGCCTCCCTCGACCAGCCCACCGGCGACGGCCTCAATACTTACTACGCCAGCCGGGCCGCGCATGCCGGCGGTGTCACCGCCGCGCTTTCCGGCCTCGGCGGCGATGAGTTCTTCGGCGGCTATCCCTCCTTTCGCGACATCCCGCGGCTCGCGCGCTGGCTGCCCCTGTGGCGGAAGCTGCCCGCGATCATGCGCAAAACCGTGCTCGCGTGCCTCGCCCGGCGCGGCACGCGCGCGCGCAAGCTCGCCGACTTTCTCCACCACGCGCGCGACGCCCATGAACTGGCCTCGCTGCAGCGGCGCGTCTTTTCCGAGGCTGCGGGCGGTTCGCTGTTGCATCCCGATTTGCAAGCCACCCTGGCCGGCAAGTCGCCGCATCATCCCCAACTTGCCACCATCACCGCCGAGCTCGCCGGCGCCGGCCAGTTCGAACTCATCAGCGCGTGGGAGTCGCGCACCTACATGGCCGATGTGCTCCTGCGCGACAGCGATGTCATGAGCATGCGCCATTCCCTCGAACTGCGCGTGCCCTTCGTCGACCGCCCGCTCTTCGAGTGGCTCTGGCGCCAGCCCGCGTCATTCAAGAATGGGCCCGACCACCCCAAAACCGCCCTCGCCGAGGCGGCGGCCGACGTGCTGCCGCCGGAAACCCTGCTCCGCAAAAAACAAGGCTTTACCCTGCCCTTTCCCATTTGGATGCGCCAGGAACTGCGGCCCTTTCTCGACGAGACCTTTTCCACCGCCAGCGTGGCCCGCAGCAACCTCTTCGCCACCAGCGCGGTGCAGGATCGCTGGAAACACTTCCTCGCCGGCAGCGACACCCGCGAGTGGTCGCGTGTCTGGAGTCTCGCCATGCTGATCGCCTTTGTGAACCGCCAGCCCGTTTTCAAACCCCATCGTGACCACACTCCTGCTGTGTCCTGAGCTTTTTGCCTCGGAGGGTGGCATCCCCCGCATGCTGCGCCTTTATTTGCGCGCGCTGTGCGAGGAAGCCGCCACCACGCCCGATGGCCGCGTCTCGCTCGCCGTGCTCAACGACAAAGGTTTCCCGGCCACCCTCCTGACCCGCTACACCAATGACCGGCTGGGAAGAATTTTTTCCGGTGGCCGCAACAAATGGCGCTTTTCTCTCGCGGCCTTGTGGCTCGGCGTGCGCAGCCGACGCATCGTCTGCGGGCACGTGCGGCAGCTTTTCATCGCGCGCCTGGCCAAATTTTTCCGCCCTTCGTTGAACTATTACCTGGTCGCGCACGGCATCGATGTGTGGCGGCCCTTTGGCCCGCTGGAGCGCATGGCCCTGCGTGGCGCGCGGCGGATTTTTTGCGTGAGCGACTATACGCGACGCGAAATAATGAAAAGCTGCCCGGGGCTGCGCGCCGAACAGCTCGCCGTGCTGCCCAACGCGCTCGACCCGGCCTTCCCCATCGTCGCGGCACCACCGCGGCCGGGCGCCCACGTGATCTTCACGCTCACCCGCCTCGACTCCGCCGAAACCTACAAGGGGGTGGATCATCTGATTGCCGCCCTGCCGGCCATCCGGGATGAACTGCCCGGCGCCCGCCTGCGCATCGCCGGCACGGGCAACGACCTGCCGCGCCTGGAAATACTCGCGCAAACGCAAGGCGTGGCCGAGGCGGTCGAGTTTCTTGGTTTTGTCGAGGAGTCGCGGCTCACGAATGAGTTTAATGCCTGCGATCTTTTCGCCCTCCCGAGCGGGAAGGAAGGTTTCGGCCTCGTTTTTCTCGAGGCGATGGCCCACGGCAAACCCTGCCTGGGCGCGCGCGCCGGCGGCGTGCCCGAGGTGATCACCAGCGAATGCGGCCTGCTGGTCGATTACGGTGGCGGGGACAGGCTTGCCACCGCCTGCAGCGCCGCGCTGCGCCGTGATTGGAATGTCAACGCCATCCTCGACCGCGCGCGATATTTCTCATACGAAAACTTCCGCACCCGCCTCGCCGCACTTTGGTGATATGACCGACCCCGCCAGCCCTTCCGCCACCCCCACGCTCGTCCTCGAGGCCGGTCGCACCGAAGCGCACTACTGGCGCGACCTCTGGCGCTATCGCGAGTTGTTTTTGTTCCTTACCTGGCGCGACCTGCTGGTGCGCTACAAGCAAACCGCCGTTGGCGTGGCCTGGGCGCTGATCCAGCCCGCCATGACAACCGCCGTGTTCTGCGTCTTTGGCCATATCCTCAAGCTGCCCACGGGCGGCGTGCCGCGGGCGGTGCTGATTTTCGCCGCGCAGTTGCCCTGGTCGTTCTTTTCTTCGTCGCTCTCCTCCTCGAGCAGCAGCCTCGTCAACAATACCCAACTGATTTCAAAAGTTTATTTTCCGCGCCTGATCATTCCGTTCAGCGCGGTCGTCGTGAGCCTGGTGGACTTTTTTATCTCGGCGGCATTTCTCGCCGCGCTCATGGCCTATTATGGCCTCGTGCCCGACGGGCGCCTGCTGGCGTTGCCGCTGTTTTTGCTCGTCGCCTTCGGCGCGGCGCTCGGCGCGGGCCTGTGGCTCACCGCGCTCAACGTCAAATACCGCGACTTCCGCTTCGTCCTGCCGTTCATCATCCAGTTTGGTCTCTACGTCTCGCCCATCGCGTTCACCAGCGACCTCGTGCCGGCGCGCTGGCGCACGGTCTACGAGCTCAACCCGATGGTCGGCATCATCGACGGCTTCCGCTGGGCGCTCTTGCGTGGTAATGCGCCGTCGCCCTGGACGAGCCTGGCCTACTCCTGCGCGCTCGTGACCGTCCTGCTCGTGACCGGCGTGTGGTATTTCCGCAAAACCGAAAAAACCTTCGCTGATGTGATTTGAAACCGTGAACGAACCCGTCATCACCGTGGAAGACCTGGGCAAGCGTTACACCTTGCGCCACCAGGCTGCGCGCGGCTCCCTGCGCGAAAAAATCACCACCACGCTGCACGCGCCGGTGAATTGGCTGCGGCACAATTCCGGCAAGCCGCCGGCCACGCGCGAGGACTTCTGGGCGCTGCGCGAGTTGAACTTCTCCGTCCACCGCGGCGAGGTCGTCGGCATCATCGGCCGCAACGGCGCGGGCAAATCCACCCTGCTGAAGATCCTCTCGCGCATCACGGAGCCCACCGCCGGCCGCGTCACGCTGCGCGGCCGCGTGGCCTCGCTGCTCGAGGTCGGCACGGGCTTTCATCCGGAACTGACCGGCCGGGAAAATATATTCCTCAATGGCGCCATCCTCGGGATGACGCGTGCCGAAATCCGCCGGAAGTTCGACGAGATCGTCGCCTTTGCCGAGGTCGAGCGCTTCATCGACATGCCGGTGAAATATTATTCGAGCGGCATGTATGTGCGCCTCGCCTTCGCCGTCGCCGCCCACCTCGAACCGGAGATTCTCATCATCGACGAAGTGCTCGCCGTGGGCGACCTGCAATTCCAGCGCAAGTGCCTCGGGAAAATGAAGGAGGTCGCCAGTGGCCAGGGCCGCACCGTCCTGTTCGTCAGCCATAACACGGCGGCGGTGCAAAATCTCTGCTCGCGTTGTCTTTTGCTCGAATCCGGCCGGAGCCTTTTTCTCGGCGGCACCACCGAGGCGCTCGCACGCTACGTCAACTCCGGCAACACCACCGGTGGCCTCGCCATCGACAAGCAGGTCGCCCCGCCCAATGCGCCCGTCCGCTGCACCAACCTCACCGTCAACGGCAACGCCACCGACCGGATTGCCGTCACCACTTCGGCCGAACCCATCGAAATCATCGCCGAAGTGAGCGTGACCGCCGATATGCGCCTGAGCATGGAGGTCTACCTCTGCGATCATTACGGCAACAAACTCGTTCTCTGCTCGCCCGGCCACGATGAAGACGGTGCCAATGTGCACCGGCTTTCGCCCGGCCACTACCGGCTCACGACCCGCATGCCATTGCCGCGTCTCTTCCGCGGTCACTACCTGCTCGATATCACGCTGGTGCAGCCGTACGTCGCCAAATACGCGAGCTTTCCCTGCGCCATCGAACTCACCGTGGACAGCTCCGGCCTCAACTGGGGCCGCATGTATGAAGACGCGGGGGTACCCATTGGCTTCATCGTGGTGCCCGGCCGGATCACGGCCGAGCGGATTGCCGGACTCTAGTTTGCATGTCCATTCCAACCATTAACCAAGCGGCCCGCGAATTGTATCTGGACCTGATGAAGAAGGCCTTGACTGCTTCCATCTACGACGAGAGTGCTTGGGCGATTCTTGCCTACACCCGGCCCAAGTTAAGCTCGCTAATAAATCCTGCCAGGTTTTCGCGCAACTTCCTCAAGTACCTGGTCGGGAGGATGACGGTGAACCGTTCGACGATCATAGTTAAAAAATGGTCCTTCGACGAAACTAAACGAACCGAAGGCAAAGATTTTCCTTTTATCGGCTATACCATGGTCGGAATCCGCCGACTCGACAACATCCAGCACTGCTTGGAGGATGTTTTGACTGAGAATGTGCCAGGAGACCTGATCGAGACCGGGGCGTGGCGCGGCGGAGCGACAATTTTCATGCGTGCCCTGCTCAAGGCGCATGGGGTAACCGATCGCAAAGTCTGGGTCGCGGATTCATTCGAGGGCTTGCCGCCCGCCCCAATAGGCGCCAATGACGACTGGGATTTGAGCCAAAATGAATATTTCAAGGTTTCCCTTGAACAGGTCAGGGCAAATTTCTCGAAATTTGGGTTGCTTGACGACCAGGTTGGATTCTTGCCGGGCTGGTTTAGTGAGACCCTGCCCAAAGCCCCCATCGCCAGGCTGGCCATTCTCCGCCTCGATGGTGACATGTATGACTCCACCATGGACGCACTGCATCATCTCTATCACAAGGTGAGCCCAGGCGGATATGTCATCGTGGATGACTACCATTCCTGGGCTTCTTGTCGGCGCGCCGTGACAGAGTTTCTTGCGGCGCATTCGCTCAAGCCCGAGATCAAGACGATCGATCGAGACGGCGTTTACTGGCGGAAAGCATAGAATCAATCAGCCATCCCCATGTCGCACGCCCTACGCTGGCAATCACTTCGCTCACTCACCCGAATTCTCCGAGTGGGCAATCGCCAAGTCGAGTCGTTCATCGCACGTCACGGTGAGGTTATTACCTTGCAGCCCGACGGCCCAGCTCGCGGCAGCGTGGCCTTCTGCTATCTGACCGACCCGTGGATTTATCCTCTGTCGATCACGGAACATTATCATACCAACCGCTGGGAATGCTGGCTTTTCGCCGAAACCTTTCGCGAGGCCGGCTACCGGGTCGAAGTCACAAACTACGATAACACCCACTATCGGCCCGCGCCCGACTGTGCGTTTGCGTTTGATCCCGAGCGTAACCTCGACCGCTGGGCTCCGCATTTGCCTGTCGGTTGCGTGAAACTGCACCACGCCTCGACCACGCACTGGCTGCATTGGAATCGGGCTGAGCTTCGCCGCATCGCCGGCATCCAGCAACGCCGCGGCGTGAACCTCGTTCCGCGGCGGCAGATTCCGCCCAATCGCTGTGTCGAAGTCGCCGACCACATGCTTTACGTCGGCAACGCCTTCACCGCCGACACGTATGCGTACGCCCGGCGTCCGATGCATCGCATTCCCATCTCGACCGTCATCACGAGCGAATGGCCCGCGCAAAAAAACTGGGATCGCGCCCGCCGCAATTACATCTGGTTCGGCAGCGTCGGCCTCGCGCACAAAGGGCTCGACCTCGCGCTCGAGGCGTTCGTGCGGATGCCCGACCTCAACCTCATCGTCGCCGGCGGCATCGAGCTCGACCAGGATTTCAAGGCCGCCTACCACCGCGAGCTTTTTGAGACGCCGAACATCAAATGCGCGGGCTTCGTGGATGTCGTCGCGCCCGCCTTTCTCGAGCTCATCGCCGACTGCGCCGGGGTCGTTTATCCCTCGTGCGCCGAGGGCGGCGCGGGCTCGGTCATCTGCTGCATGCACGCCGGCCTCGTGCCCATCGTCACCCGTGAGGCCAGCATCGATGTGGGCGACTTCGGGATTGAAAACCGCAGCGACGCGATCGACGACATCGTCGCCGATGTCCAGCGCTTCGCCGCGCTGCCCGCCGCCGAGCTCGCCGCGCGCAGCCGCGCGGCATGGGAGCACGTGCGGCGCGTGCACTCGCGCGAAAATTTCCGCGCCGTCTGGCGGCAGTTGGCCCGCGAAACCCTCGGCTTGAAATTAAACACCCCATGAGCCATCCCGATCCGGCAAACTCGTTCGCGAAACGACTGCGCGCAAATCTCGCCGAGCGCCTGCGGGTCATCCACCTCGCCTGCACGCGGCGGTATCTCTACGGCGATCTGGCCAAAATATTGCCTCCGGTCGAGCCGGAGATCACGGACATCCGCGCTGACCTCCATCCTTTCGCCTTTGCCCGCGGCTTTCCCGATGCGCAGTCCGCGCCACCCGATTTCTCAACCCGGCTGGGTTCACCCGCGGCGTTTTCCCCGGCGGGTGCGCCACCGTGGAACACCGAACCCTCTGTCAGCGCATTTCTGGGTGAGCTCGCGCTGCATCTCCGCGCCCGCACCATCGTCGAACTGGGCAGCTTTGTCGGTTGGACTTCCGCTCACTTTGCCCTTGCGCTGCAGCAGATGGGCGCCGGCCACGTGCATTGCGTGGAGTCGATGCCCGCTTATGCCGAGGCTGCAAGCGCCAATCTAACCCGGCTGGGTTTGGCCGAATGGGCGGATTTTCATGTCGGGCTCTCCACATCGACGGAGCTCATCGCCCGGCTGCCTGCCGCGTGGGATCTCGTGTTCATCGATACTTCTCATCAATACGAGGACACCGTCCGTGAAATCGCGCTTAGTTCCGCCCGGCTCACTCCCGGCGGTTGCATCGCGTTGCACGATTCCATGCGCTGGGGCGGCGTGCGCCGGCCGATTCTCGAGGCCGCCGCCAACTTTCATGTGCTTACCTTCGCCACTGAGCTGGGCAACGGCCTGACGGTGTTGCGCGCGCGCCAGCCCTGAACTTTCCAGGCGCATCCAGTTTTCACCCACTCCCATGTTCCCCCGTCGCAATCCCGACGATCCTTCGCTTCCCGGCTGGCTGCTCTATCGGTTTTTTCATGGTCCTCGCAATCAGCTGCGCCAGCGCAGTCCGGATTTCTGGCTCTACTTGCTGCTGCGTCACGTGCGCGGCGGGCCATTTACCGGCATGCGCTATGTCGGTGAAAGCCCGACTCCACACATCGCCCCTTTTATGCTTGGCATGAACGAACGGGAGCTTTGGCCATTCGTGCAGCGGCTGCTCGCACCAGGCTTCGACGTTTTTATCAATGTCGGCGCGGCCGAGGGCTACTACGCCGTGGGCTTCGCGCGCTTCAGCCCTGTCCCGCGTGTGATTTCCTATGAGGGCGACCAACTCGGCCGTGTCCTC
>DASYOA010000149.1:0-6996 GCA_036008265.1 Opitutaceae bacterium | reverse complement strand
ACACATTGTCGAGCGCATGCACGGCGCGCGCGCCCGAGCCAAAGTGCTTGCTCACGCCCTGGATGGAGAGCTTCGAACAGATCTCGTTCTGGAGTTCGGTTTGTAACGTCATGGGGCTTTACTGAACATTCGGTCGAGGGGAATGGCGTTGCGGAGAAAACCGACGCTCTGCGCATCGACAACGAGCGCGGCGAACTGCGACGGTGCCACCTGGTCGGTGAAATGCAACCGGCGCCACGCGTTTTCCACGAGGGCGGCGGGCACGTCGTGCCGGGTGTCGGCCTTGAGGCCGGCGCGCACCAGCGCTTTCGCCTCGGCTGGATGCGCATTGATCCACGCCGTGAGTTCCGCGTGCGCGGCGCGGAATTTTTCCGCCAGTTCCGGGTGGGTCTTCAACAAATTCACGCTGGCGACGAGCACCGTGGTGACTGCATCTTTTTGCTCGAGATAGACCTTCCCTTTCGCGTCGAGCTCGAGGCGCGAGACCCACGGCTCGACGGTCCAGACCGCATCAAGCCGGCCTTGTTCGAAAAGCGTGAACTGATCGGGGTTGGCCGTGGGCAGCACCTGCACGTCGCCGCCGGTGAGCGTGATCCTGAAACCTTGCTTCTTCAGCCACGCGCGCGCCGCCACGTCCTGCGTGTTGCCGAGCTGCGGCGTGGCGAGAAGTTTGCCCCTGAAGTCGGCGGGCTGCTTGATGCGGCCGTCGCCCTGGACGACGAGCGCCGCGCCGCCCTCAGTCGCACCGGCGAGCACGCGGATCTCGTCGCCTTCGGAGCGGATGTAGGCATTGAGCGCCGGGCTCGGCCCGACGTAGGTGAGGTCGATGCTGCCGGCAAAAATTGCCTCCATCGCGCTCGGCCCGGCATTGTAGGGAAACCACTGGATCGTGACGTCGGGCCCGAGCCGTTGCTCGAACCAGCCGCGGCCTTCGCGCGTGGTCTCGCTGCCGATGATGCCCTGCGCGTGCGTGATGTTGGGAAAATACCCGACGCGCAGCGTGGTTTTTTCGGCGCGCGCCGCCGCGGCGCCGAGGATGAGAAGAAAAAAGAAGCGGAAGAAATTCATGGCGAAATCACCTGATTAGAACGAGAGTTGCACGCGCGTGATGAGCGCCTTCTCGTTATGTTGCAGGATTTGGGTGGTCGGCGCGGTCGTGCCGGCCTTGGTGAAATGCGTGTCGAAAAAATCCTGCGAGATGCGCACGACGTTGTTGAGATACCAGTTTACACCCGCGCCCCACGCGGAAGCTTCCCTGGCATTGGTCGCCGTCGAGGCGAAAAGCGGAAACGCCTTGGGATCGATCTTGAGGTCCGCATAGCGCGCAACGACCTGCCAGGCACCCCAGGTGCCATTGGCCCAGCTGAACGGCTCGGCCGGTGTGACCCCGTTATAACTGTCGTCCTCGCCCGTGATCACGTAACCGACCCTCACCTCCCAGGCTTTGTTTTCCAACTGGGCCTTGGCCGGGAATGTCGTCGCCGTCGGAGCGTTGGGCCGGACATTGACCGTCGAGACAACGTATTCGGTAATCACACCAACCGGGCCGTAATAGTAATAAGCCTGCGGCATGACGCGCCAGACATCGCCGTCGGCAACAACGGTGCTGTTGTACTTGAAGAATGTCTGCTGGCCGTCGGACTTGTAACCAGACGTGACTGCGGCGGTTCCTTTTTCCCGGCCAAAGCTGCCAGCGAGGCCGGCGCCCAGGCCTTGCAGGGACGAGTCCTTGGCATTGATGAATGGCCGCGAGAACACCCGGGCAATCACGTCCTTGTCATTGTCGAAATCCACATTGGTCGAATATGCCCCGTCGGCCACGCCGTTGAAGATGCCGGCCGTGTAAGTGAGGGCTCCGTCGTTGATGCTGCCGCCGACTTGCGCCCCGAGATCGCGGATCGGCACTAAACTGCTGGCCAGCGAACGTTCCGCAAAAGAGGTGTTCGCCTCCGCTTGCAGGGACTCAAGGCCCATGGGGGGCTTGAACTTGCCGAATTTGAACTGCACTTCCTTGGTTGGCGCGATGCAGATGTTGGCATCGTAAACACTCACCGGGCTTGTGCCGCCAAATTCAGGCACAAACTGGAAGAGATAGATTTTGTCGATCGTGCCATCAATGTAGGTGCGCGCCCGGCGCAGCACGAACGAGTTGTTCTGGACTCCGCCGCCGTCGGCGAAAAATTCGCGGGAATCGACTTGTATGAGCGCGCCGATGTGCAGCACATTCGCGCCGTTGTCCGAGCTGAAGACAAAGCCCTTGTTCGTGAGCGAGATTTTCGGCGCGGCCTTGGCGGCCGCGGCGGCTTCCTGGTCCTGGATTTCCTGTTTTTGTTCGAGCACGTCGAGTTTTTGTTCGAGGGAATCAATCTGGGCCCGCAGGGCCTTGATGTCATCGCGCTCGTCCGCGGCGAGCCGCGGCAGCGCGAGCGTGGCTGATGCCAGCAGCACTGACACGAAACGAAGTGGAAGGTTTTTCATTGGTGAAGGATTTTTGGTCATCGGAGCCGCCAGTAGTCTGGTCCGTGCGATGGGATGATTTGGACAAGGGCCTTCAGCTCGCGCCGGTCGGCAAAAAGATTTCAGCGGGCCGCGCTCTCGTCGCGGTTCGCCGGGAGGCGGGTTTTCTCGGTGCGCTCGATTTGCGTGACGCGGCCGTCGTGGACGACCAGTTGCACGACGCCGAAGCGCAGCGACTCGACTTTCTGGCGCACGAGCTCGATCCAGTCGGGCGCAGCGTCCAAGGTGGCGGTTTTGGTTTCAGTGCTCATGGGGGAAAAATTAAATGGAATAGTCGCCGAGAAGTTGCTGGACGATGCCTTCCACCGGGTGGAGGCGCGGATGCAGGGCCTTCGCCCGGCGGGAACCGGCGACGGGCACAGGCTGGCTGAAGGGTGGCGCGATGCCATCGCGGCGCATTTTGCGCAGCGTGACTTCGACGACGTCGGCCAGCGAGTAACGGTCGAGGATGCCGGCAATGGCGTTGCGCACGTCGAGCATGAGCATGCGCAGGCCGCAATGGGTCTCATCCGGGCAAGAGCATTTTTCGTAGGCGGTGTGGCTGACGCAGCCGATGGGCGCGAGCGGGCCGTCGATGAGGCGGACGACCTCGCCGATGAAAATCTTGCTGGTGGGCCGGGCCAGCCGGTAACCGCCGAACTTGCCGCGCTCGCTTTCGATCAGGCCAGCCTCCTTCAGGTCCTGCATGATTTGCTCGAGAAACTTCACCGGCAGCTTTTCGGCCGTCGCGAGCTCGGTCACGCGCACAAGCGGCCGCTTCACCTCGGCGGCGATGCCGAGATTGATCAACGTCCGGAGGGCGTACTCGCCTCTTTTCGAGAGCTTCATATATGGCGACTGCTTTAATCTACATTAGTTTAGTATGGATTAAGCAAGGGTTTTTCGGCTTTCCTCTAACTAACATCTGTTATCGAACGACTTACTGATTTATTTGGATGCTCAATGTCGCAGGTTTCTACCTGTATTTGGTAGTTAGTAATTGGTATTTGGTGGCCAACCATAAAACCCCGGCGCGCCCGGCCTACTTCGTTAAAGCTACGAAGGCCAGAGACGTTCGCGCCCTAAATCCGACTTCGGCGTTCGATGTTCGATGTTGGACGTTCGATGTTCGGCTCCGGCTCAGAGCCGGAGCCGCAGCCCATCATGCGCCGGGGCGATGCCCGGCGGGAGCTTGGCGGCCAGTTCGGCGTGATCGTGGCCGTGCGTGAGGTGCGTGAGATAGGTCTGTGGCGCGCCGATTTCCTGCGCGACGGCGACCGCCTCGCCGATGCTCATGTGCGAGGCGTGTGGCTCCGTGCGGAGGCCGTCGAGCACAACCACCCCGGCGCCGCGGGCGAGCGCGACAGCGTCGCGTGGCACGCGTTTGCAGTCTGTGTAGTAAACGAATTTTTTCCCGCTGCTGCGTTCGGTGAAGATCAAGCCGAGAGTGTTGACGCCGCCGTGCGGCAGCAGGGTCGATTGGATCGTGCCCTGCGGCAACTCGAGCGACTCGGGCATCTGCGTGAGCTGGAACGCAGCATAGCCCCTTGCCACCGGCCGCTCCGCAATCGCATAGGGAAACATCGCAAGCACGCGCGCCATGCCTTCGTCGGACGTGTAAACCGTGATGGCCTTGCCGTCGAGCAGGTCGCAGAAACGCCGCAGGTCGTCCATGCCCGCGACGTGGTCGGCATGGCCGTGGGTGAGGATGAAAAAATCGAGCCAGTCGATGCGCTCGCGCAGGCATTGCATCCGGAACTCGGGCGCGCCGTCCACCTGCACGTGCAAGCCATCCATCACGACATGAATGGAGGTGCGTGAACGCTGGTTGCGCGGATCGGACGACGTGCAGACGGCGCATTTGCACGCAATCATGGGCACGCCCTGCGACGTGCCCGTGCCGAGAAAAATGATTTCCATGGTCGAAGAAACCACGGATGACACAGATCACGTGGAAGGAAAAGCCAAAGGTATTTCGAATTTTTTCTCCGCGGATAACGCGGATGCTCGCAGATGCATTTAATTAGGAAGCCATCCTTCGCCAAGGCTACGGATGGCACGGCCCGGAAACCAAGAGATCGAACTTCGGGTTCGATCTCCGCGTCCTTCTGCCTGCCCTCCGTAGCCCTGAGCCTGCCGAATGGGTCGAACCCATCGAAGGGGCGAAGGAGGGTGAAGGCTCGGATTTCTTCAACGCCCGAGAGGGCGCTTCCGTTTTTGACCTTTCCCTCCAAACCTTTCACGGCCCCTCGGACTTTATATTCTGCATGCTTTCGTTGTATTGTCGGAGCGTTGCCAGCGTTGCGCTGGAACTATCCATATCCACGCGCAGTTCCAGGCGGCATGATGGACACACAAACACATCCGCTTTCAGCAAGCGCTCGACTGTGATGGGGATTAATGCCTTGCACTCCGGGCAAGCGACCCCGACCGGTGCCGAAGAATTCGGCTGCCAATTCGTCATTTTATTTTTTCTCCTATGGGGATGAGAGTTTCGTATGCGTATTGATGACCTGCAGAAGGTTGATTATTCCGCTGGGAAAATCGCCTCGCGCGACGGTCATCTGCACTTGCATCACTGGCGTTTGCAGCGCTTGTGTGACGGAGCCGTGCGGCAGCGCCACCGTCATCTCAATCTCCGGAAGTCCCGCCGACTTGGCCTGCGCACTTTGGATCGGCGTGGCCGCTTCGCGAATATTCGTCATGGCCACACCAAATGTGACCTGGCTGTCCTTGATATTAAGCACGGGAAGAGGAATCAGCGAGAGCAGCGGCAATTCCAGGGTCATTGGCATCGTCTGTCCACTATTCGCCTGCTGGCGTTGATATTTGAAGGAAATCATCCGCAGAGTACCCAGGCTGGCATCACCGGCTGGCGATCCCGAGGGGGGGACAAACCCGACTTTGGTTATGAAATCAAGGAATGAAAGAGCGGACATGGCTTCGGCCCGCACCAGCGCGGCAAGCGGGGCGGCCAAGAGTTGATGCAGCAGAATTTCGGACGTATCAGCCATCGTGCCTCCTTGTCGTACTGGGTTTCTGATCGCTGACATCGACACGGGCTTCGGCCATCTGCTTCTCGCTGTCAGCCGGAAGTGACACCTGCACCACTACGCTGTGGATTGAGCAGGAATCGGATGCGGCCTCGTCCGCCGTGAGCGCAATCCTGACGGCACTCCCCTCTTGGAGAACACAGGGAACAGAGAGGCAGAGGCGACGAATCGTGAAAACGGGCGGCGGGTAGCCCAACCGGGTCAAACTATCTGGCCAGGCTTGTTGTCCGATAGTGATTGCAGCAACGTTAGCCTGCCGGAGAGCCTCCTTGGCCGCATGGGCCATCTGCGAGAGAGTCACAATCATGGGGAGAACACGCGCACGGCTGCAAACTGGCAAGACCCGCAATCCACACTCAAAGTTGTTTTGCCGCCTTACGATTCATTTTACGAACTGCTTCAACTTTCACTCTAGTGGGAAGTTGGAGTAATCACGTTGGTGAGGATGTTCAGCATGGCTTGCAAGCCGGCCGGCATGCTGTCCTGTGCGGCTTCGACATGGATGGCCATCGTGTACTGTACATTATACACGGAGTTTGCCGTGGAATTGGAGGTGTTCGTATTGGAAATGGAAGCGTTCAATTTGACGCTGGCCAGGAGATAATAACTTGCGCTCGCCTGCAGGCTGGCGGCCATGGTGGTCGTGTTCGTGTCACTTACCGTACTCGAGCTGTCAGCCTGGATGTTGGCGGTAAAGTCGATCGTCATCGTTGTGATTCGTAGAAACGGAATCGGCACGATGGTAAGCAACGGTACAGTCAGCGTGAAGTTTGTCTGTGCGCCAGATGATGTTTTGGAGTAGGTGAAGGTGATCATCTGGGGACTGCTACTCGCGGTATTTCCAGAACCAGTCGTAGTGAAGCCCACGGCCTGAATGAAATTCACCGTTTCCATGGCTGCCATGCCTTGAGCATCCACCGCCGCAATAAGCGGAGCTCCGATTAGCTGGCCAAAAGGAATTCCGCTTAGAAGATTTGTTGCATCAGTCTGAATGGACATAGTTTACCCTTCAATTAGTTGAGATTTGGAATGAAATCGCCCGGCCGACAAAAGCAGGTTAAAGCGGATAAACTTGTCAAGTCATTGTTGCAACGAACTTGCTAATGCGCCGGCAGAAGCGGAATCAGAAAAGCTTCTTCCTCTGATTTTCCCCTGATAAACCTTGCGCTCTGCGCCGCTGCTTTGCGGCAAAATACGCTTCACCCGGCATTGAGGTGGAGCGCGGCAGCTTGTCCGCCGTCCGTGTCCTCCATAGCCTCGAAGAGCGACGGAGGAAGCCTCGTGCGAAGGGCCGGATCCCGACGCGCTCATTTTAGCCACGAGAGCAGCGGTGTTATTGCGCAAGGGCAAAATTGGGATTTTGGATGAGTTTGTTCATTAGGCAGGCGAGCTTGCGCATGACGGCCACGAGGCAAACCTTGGCGGGCTTACCTTTTGCACGCAGGTG
>DASYOA010000148.1:0-6248 GCA_036008265.1 Opitutaceae bacterium | reverse complement strand
CTACGGCGTCGTCGCCACGGGGGCGACCGTCTTTCAGCGCGCGTTGCCCACGCGGTCGCTCGACGATGCCCGTGAGGGCTTCGGCCCCGTGCTCGCGCAGATCCTGGCCGGGCACCCTGCGATCGAGGGCGCGGCTTTTTGCTCCGTCGTGCCTGCGGCCACGGAAAAACTCTCGCCGCTCCTCGCCGCGCTGAAACTGCCCCGGCCGGTTTTCCAGCTCACTTATGAAAAGAAACTGGGGGTGCGCATCGGCTACCCGCGGCCGAAGGAAATCGGCGCCGACCGCCTGGCCAACGCGGCCGGTGCGCACGCGCTTTTCGGTTCGCCCGCCATCGTCATCGACCTCGGCACGGCGGTGACCTTTGACATCATCACGCAATCGCGCGGCTACGAAGGAGGCATCATCGCGCCCGGCGTCGAGGTCATGCGCCGTTACCTGCACGAGCAGACGGCGCTCCTGCCGGCACTCGACGATTCGGTCGAGGTCACGCGCGCCATCGGCCAATCCACCGTCGAGGCGATGCGCATCGGCACCGTGGTCGGTTTTGGCGGCATGATCCAGGCGTTGCTCGACGCCGTGCTGGCCGAACTCGCGCCGCGCGGCGAGCCCCTGCCCCGCGTGCTCGCCACCGGCAGCAGCGCGGCGCTGCTCGATAAAACCCTGCGCCATCCTTTCACCCCCGTGCCCGACCTCACCCTGCGTGGACTGGCGGCGGCCTGGCAGCTCAACAATATCTCCTAAACTTTTCTGGTGCAGTCGTGTCAAACGACTGTTCAACTAGAAGCTATATCCATGCCTGTCGCTGACATCGCCACCGCACCCGCCATCGAAGTCTCACACCTCGTCAAGACTTACTCCGGCGTCACGGCGGTCAACGATATCAGCTTCACCGTCGCCCGCGGCGAAATCATCGGCTTCCTCGGCCCCAACGGCGCCGGCAAGAGCACGACCATGCGCATCCTCACCGGCTATCTGCCGGCCACGTCCGGCAGCGTGCACCTCTGCGGCCTGCCCGTGGCCACGCAGCCCGACGACGTCAAACGCCTCATCGGTTACATGCCCGAGAACAACCCGCTGCCGGAGGACATGCGCGTGATCGAGTATCTTTACTATCGCGGCCGCCTCAAGGAAGTGCCCCGCCGCAAGCTCGGCCCGCGCCTCGACGAAATCCTTGAGCTCTGCGACCTCAAGCGCGTCCGCCACCGGCTCATCGGCAAACTCTCCAAAGGCTACCGCCAGCGCGTCGGCATCGCCGAGGCCGTCCTGGCCGAGCCGCCCGTCATCATCATGGACGAGCCCACCATCGGCCTCGACCCGCACCAAATCCTCATTGTGCGCGACCTGATCGCCAGCCTGCGCGGCCGCATGACCGTCATCATCTCCAGCCACATCCTGCCCGAGATCGAAGTCACTTGCGACCGCGTGCTCATCATCAATGGCGGCCGCGTGGTCGCGCAGGGCACGCCGGCCGAACTGCGCCGTGAGATTCTCGGTCATTCGACTTACCGCATCAATGTCGCCGGCGACACCGCCGCGCTGCCCGCGCTCCTGGCCGGGATCGAGCCGACACTGAAAATCACCGAGCCCGCCGAGACGGCCGCCGATGGTTTCTGCGCGTTCACGCTCACCACCGGGAGCAACGACGAACTGGGCGAGCCGCTCCTGCGCGCGCTCACGGCGAAAAATTTCCGCGTGCGCGCCCTCAGCCGCGCGCACCCCACGCTCGAGGACGTCTTTCTCGCCGCGACCAAGCGCAGCTGGGATGTGAAAGACGCGCCGAAGAGCGCGTCAAAATGACCGTTGTCCCAATGACCATTGTCCAATTCCAAACCAACCATTCTGGCCGCCTGCCATTGGTCATTCGTCATTGGCCTGTCCGCCGTAGCCCTGAGCCAGTCGAACGGGGCGAAGGCGGATCATCGGTCATTAATTTATTCCCATGAAACATTTCTGGACCATCCTCAGCCACGAGATCCGCATGCTGCTGGTCAACCCGGCCACCTACATCGCGGCCGTGCTTTTCCTCGGCGTGATGGGCGTGATTTTCAGTTGGATTGTGGAACAATACAGCGGGTCGGCCCAGGAGTACTCTCCCGCCATCCTGTTCTTTTCGCTCTTCTGGGTCCCCGTATGTTTCATGGTGCCGCTGTTCACCATGAAATGCCTGGCGGAGGAACGCCGCCTCGGCACGCTGGAGACGCTGCTTACCACCTCTGTGACCACCACGGAGGTCGTGCTCGGGAAATTTTTTGCCGCCTATTTTCTCTACTGCGCGCTGTGGGCTTCGACCGGCGCGTATTTTTATCTCCTCCGCCATTTTTCCGATGACGCGCGCTTTCTCGATCCGGCTTCAATCGTGGGCGGATATACCTTCATCGCCGTATCCGGTCTGTTTTTTGTCAGCATCGGGGTTTTTACCAGTTCGCTCACCCGCAGCCAGCCCGTGGCGGGAATCTGCAGCTGCGCTTTGCTGCTCGTGCTCACCCTCGGCACCAACATCCTGCATGACACGGAAATGCTCAGCACCGTCACGGTGCTGCATCCGCTGAAAGACGCCGTCGATTACGCCCATGTTTTCCAGCACCTCGGCGATTTCTGCCGGGGGGTCGTGGACACGCGCGAGCTGCTTTTCTACCTGAGCGGCACCGTGCTCACCCTGATCTTCAGCGTCCTCGGCATCGAGGCCAGGCTCCTGCACAGCTGACCCATGCCCTCCACCGAAAGTTTCCGCACCGCCCGCTGGGTCCGCACCGCCAACCTGCTCCTGCAGGCGCTGCTCGTGTCCACCCTTTTCCTCGGGCTTAGCTACCTCGCGCGCCGCCACGCCTGGCGCTTCGACCTCATCGCCAACCGCCGCTACGCCCTCTCACCCGAGACCCAATCCTACCTCCACCAGCTCACGCAGCCCGTGCGCATTGTCGTCACGTTTGACCAAGGTTCCGAAAGCACGGAATACGCCAACAGCGCGCTCGATGTGGACAACCTGCTGAGCGAATATGTTTTTGCCACCAGGGCCAATGACGTGGGGAAGATTTCCTTCGAGCACCTCGACGTTTACCAGCAGCGCCGCGAGGCCGAACAACTCGGCATCGACCAGGTGGGCGACATCCTTGTCATCTGCGGGGAAAAACACCGCGTGCTTCATCTCACCGACCTCTACGAGTTTAAAAACAAGCACCGCACCGCCTTCCTGGGCGAGCAGGCCTTCACCGCCGCCATCCTCGATGTCTCCAGCCCCGGGCAGAAAATAATTTATTTTCTCTCGGGTCACGGCGAACAGCGGCCCGACGACGTCGATCCCGTGCACGGCCTTTCCCTGCTGGGCGACGAACTCCGCCACCGCAACTTCGATGTCGAGCTCCTCGACCTGTCCCTGACCGACAAGGTCCCTGATAATGCCGCGCTGCTCATCGCCGCCGGCCCGCAAGGCGTCTTCGACCGCTCAGAGCAGGAGCAACTCCGCCAGTATCTTTCCGCCCACGCCGGCCGCCTCATCCTGCTCGTCGATCCCGGCCGGCCCTTCGGGCTCGACAGCCTGCTCGCCGACTGGGGTATCGTCGCCGACGACGATGTCATTTGCGACATCGGCGCCAAAAACATCACCGATGACGGCGATCTCATCCTCTGGGCCTACAACGCTCATGCCGTCACCCGGATATTGATCGATAACAATCTTCACCTGCGGCTCGGCCTCACGCGCTCCGTGCGCGCCGACCCCAGCCATATCCTGGATGACAGCCTCACCGTCACCATTCTCGCCAGCACCTCGCCCACCGCCTGGGGCTATCTCAACTATCGCCGCCCCGGTTTGCCCACCTACAACCCGGGCATAGATATCAAAGGCACGGCAAAAACGCAGAACTGCCTGGGCGTGATCGCCGCTTCCGAGCGCGTCAGAGCCCTCGACGCCAGCGGCGTAGCCCTGCCGCTCAGTGTGCCTGGCGGCCGGCTCATCGTTTGCGGCACTTCCGAGCTGGCCACGAACAACCGCCTGGTCAACCCGGGCAACCAGAACCTCATGCTCTCCGCCATCAATTGGGCGACCGACCGCGATACCCAGCTCGCCATTCCCGCGCGGCCCATCGAACGCTACCAAATTTCGCTCAGCACCCTCAGCCTCGCCCAACTCCGCCTCGCCCTGCTCCTGTTCCCACCCGCCATCGCCGCTTTGCTCGGCCTGCTCGTTTACTGGACGCGCCGCCGTTAAAACATTCTATTCTGTCATCCCGATGCGCACCAAAATCACGCTCGTCCTGCTTTTTCTAAACGTGGCGGTCTTCGCGTTTATTTTCTACATTGAGCCCCATCTCATCACCGAGGAATCCCTCCGGCAAACCAGCAATCATGTCCTCGGCCCCGAAGCCGCCAACATCATCGCCCTTGAAATTTCCAGCCGGGCCTCCCCCACGCCGCTGCGTATCGAGAAAAACGGCGACGCCTGGTTCCTCTCGCAACCCGCCGGCTGGCCCGCCAACCTCAACGCCGTCAGCCGCATTCTCACCGAGCTCCAGACCCTCGAACACGACACCAGTTTTCTCGTCACCGACCTCGCGAAAAACGGGCAGACGCTTGCCGACTACGGCCTCGACCAGCCCCAGCTCACCATCAGCTTCACCTCCGGCACCGACAGCACCCAAGCCGCCCAAACCTACACCCTTCGCATCGGGGCCGAGACCCGCATCGGCAACCGTCTCTATGTTTTGTCCCCCGACGGCACGCGCATCCACGTCGTCGACCGGAGCCTGGCCGACAGCCTCACGCTTCCGCTCGACCAACTCCGCGACAATGCGCTCTTCACCATTCCCGTCTTCGAAGCCCGCGCCCTCCGCCTGCAAATCGCCGGGCCGCCCGTGGGTATCCACCGCGATGGCGACCGCTGGTCATTCGAAAGCCCCATCCTGGCGCGCGCCGACAAATCCGCCACGGAACTCGCCATCAAGGACCTCACCACTCTCCGCGTCCAATCCTTCCTCGATGTGCACGAAACGGACGACCGCACCGGCCTCGCCACGCCTTCCCTTCGCATCACCGTTGATGGCAACAACCGCCGCGAAACCCTGCTCCTCGGCAATCCCGTCACGCCCGCCCCGGCCGGCTCCGGGCCAACCGAGACAATTTTCTATGCCAGGATGGACGACAAGGCCGCCGTCTTCACCGTGTCGTTCCCCAACGATCTTTTCCAAAATCTCAAAAACGCACAGGAGATCCTCCGGGAAAGACATTTTGTCGATTTCGACCCGCACAACGTCACTGCCATCACCCTGCACGCGCCCAATGCTCCCGAACTGACCCTGCAACGCCTCGAAGCTCCCGCTGCCACCACCGACAATGCCCACTGGCAAATCGTCCAGCACTCCCCCGGCGCCGGCCCGCAAACCCAACCCGCTGACCTGG
Source organism: Opitutaceae bacterium (assembly GCA_036008265.1). Classification (GTDB taxonomy): domain Bacteria; phylum Verrucomicrobiota; class Verrucomicrobiia; order Opitutales; family Opitutaceae; genus DASRHD01. Next base: position 853 of record DASYOA010000148.1, on the reverse strand, counting down.
CTGTCATCCAACGCCTGCTCGAAAACCTCTCGCTGCTCTCCGCCCAGAAATTTGTCAGCGATGCCCCCTCCGGCAGCGACCTGGAAAGCTTGGGCTTCAACCGTCCCGAACGCGAAATCACCCTCGCACTCGCGCCCTCCGGGGCTCAACCCACCACGCTCAACACCCCGCCTCCGACCCTCACGCTGCAGCTTGGCCTCGGCTCGGATGACTCGGTTTATGCCCGGATGTCCGGCGTCGATTCGGTTTACGCCGTCGATCCTTCCATTCTCGCCGCCACCCCCATCGTCACCCGCGCCTATCGCGATCGTCTGCTCCGCGATCTGCCCGCCGGCGCAAAAATCACCGGCCTGAAGCTCACCCGCCTCGCCGACAAAACCGTCCTCTTCGAAAAATCCCTCCCGGTATCGGCCGACAACACCAAGCCGGCCACCTGGGAGGCCGTCCTCGGTTCCGAACCCGCGGACCGCCGGGCCGCGCTGCAAGCCCTGCTGGCGGCACTGCGCACCCTTCGCGCCAAAGAATTCGTCCTTGATGAATTTCCTTCCACCGTGCCGGTCGGCGGCGAAAACCGCCCGTGGAGCTACCAGCTCGACACCACGATCTCGCTCGCCGCCGCCAGCGGCGCGCCCGCCACCACGACCACCACCCAGCTCACTTTCACCGAACGCATCAGCGGCGGCACGCAACTCGCGGGTTCGCCCGAGTTCGGGGTCTTCGAGGCCGAGCAACCGTTGCTTGACGCGCTCTTCACCCTCACCACTGCGCCGCCGCCGGCCACCGCCACCGCGGCGGAAAGGCCAAACGTCGAAACCCAACCGGCCAAATAAACTTGGCCGCCATCTCAAAATTT
>DASYOA010000147.1:0-3026 GCA_036008265.1 Opitutaceae bacterium | reverse complement strand
GGCGGATGGTTCCGAGTGTCCTCATTGTCGATGACGAGAAGCATACCCGCGAGGGATTGCAGCAGGCTTTGCAGGAAACCTATGACGTGTCCATCGCCAGCAATTCCGAAGAAGCCTTCAACCTCATGGATTCGCAGGAGTTCGATGTGATTGTCACCGACTTGCGCATGCCGGGCAAATCCGGCCTGAAGATCATCGACAAGGCCCTCGCGTTGCCGAACAAGCCCGCCGTCATCATGATGACAGCCTACGGCAGCATCGACAACGCGGTCGAGGCCATGAAGCGCGGTGCGGTCGATTTCCTCACCAAGCCGGTCAACATCGAGCGCCTCGAGGTCCTGATCCAACGCGCGCTCAAGACCAAGACGCTCGAAGTCGAGGTCAAGCAGCTCCACGAGCGCCTCGACGAAAAGTTTTCCTTCGCGGGTCTCGTCGGCAACTCGGAGAAACTGCGCGAGGTCATCGAGCGCGTGAAGCTCGTCGCCCCCTCGAAGGCCACCATCCTGATCGAAGGTGAGTCGGGCACAGGCAAGGAACTCATCGCCCAGGCCATCCATCAGTCCAGCCCGCGGGCGCGCGGGCCGTTCATCGCCGTGCACTGCGCGGCGCTCTCGGAAAACCTGCTCGAAAGCGAAATATTCGGCCACGAGCGCGGCGCGTTCACCGGCGCCAACGAGCGCCGCATCGGCCGCTTCGAGGCGGCGGACGGCGGCACGCTCTTCCTCGACGAAATCAGCGAGATATCCCAATCGACCCAGGTGAAGCTGCTGCGCTTTCTCGAGACCAAATCCATCGAACGCGTTGGTGGCAACAAACCCATCGAGCTCGACGTCCGCCTCGTCGCCGCCACCAACCGCAACCTCGAGCAACTGGTGAAGGAAGGAAAATTCCGCGAAGACCTGTTTTTCCGCCTCAATGTCATCCGCATCACCCTGCCACCGCTGCGCGCGCGCACCGAGGACGTCCCGCTGCTGCTGTCGCATTACATCAAGATTTTCGCCGATGAAAACAAAGTGGCGCCCCTCACGATCGAGCCGGGCGCATTGCGCACGCTGCAAGCCTACCCGTGGCCCGGCAACATCCGCGAGCTGCGCAATTTTGCCGAAAACGTCGTCGTGCTGCGCCGCAACGGCAAACTGACCGAGTTCGACCTCGAGCCGAAGTTTCGCGGCGAGCCGGCCGCTGCTGGGGCCGCGGCTCCCGGCACGCCGGCCGCCGCGCCGGCACCCCTCTCGCTCTCGGTCGAGGAAAACGAGAAACACCTGCTGCATGAGGCGCTGATCAAGTCGCGCGGCAATCGCACCAAGGCCGCGAAGTTCATGGGCATCAGCCGCCGCACGCTGCACCGCAAGCTCGCGCAATGGCCGGAATTGGATGTCGTCGACAGGTGACGGTTGAAGACAAGTAACAAGTATCAGGTATCAAGTTCCAAGATTGAGGGAGATTTTAATCTTGTGGGCGGGGTGCCCCCTGGACTCCGAAGCTTCAGCGAAGGATGTCCCACCCCGCATAAAACATAATTGAGGTAGGGCGCGACCGCCGGGCGCGCCGGGTGAACGGACGGCCCGGCGTGTCCGTCCCTACCCCATCTGAAAATGCAGTTGACGCTATCGCGGGGTCGCGTAGCACTTTCCCTCTGCACTGCGGGCGTAGCTCAGTTGGTAGAGCACCACCTTGCCAAGGTGGACGTCGAGAGTTCGAGTCTCTTCGCCCGCTCCATTTCGGAAAAGCGGCTGGTCGCGTCACCAGCCGCTTTTTCGTGTCCAACCGCGACACTTGCAGGAGCTTGCGAAACTGCGTCCGTGCGACCGGTCGCGACACACCGCGACCCGTCAGACCTCAAAACGACCGCTTCGTGTGTGCGTATTTGTGTGCGTTGTTTGGAATCATTCGAAAGAAGAGGAAACGACGGCAGCCGGGCCGCTTCCTGCACCAGCGGAAGCTGCGACGCGTCGGTGTAAACCTTCATCGTCAGCTTGAGATCGCTGTGCCGCATCAGCTCCATCGCGACGCGCGGAGACACCCCGCTGGCCGACAACAATGTGCCGTAGGTCGTCCGCAACGCGTGCAAGTCCACGCGCCGGCCGCGTTCGTCCTCAAACGGGATGCCGGCGGCGGCAAGATCGCGCTTGAAGGTAGGCACGCGCGGCACTTTGCCGCGAAAGGCCCAATCGCCGGGCTTTGCCTCGGTTGGACGGAACCTCGTCAGCGTTTCCGTCAGTTCTGGCCGGAGAAAATGCGTCGATGCCTTCCGGTTCTTGGAAATGGATGACGGCACGTGCAACCGTGGCGGCACTGCCTCAAATTCGAAATCGCCCCACCGCAGACCGTTGATTTCCTGCCGGCGCAGTCCCGTGTAAAGAATCGTTTGATAAACCGTGGCGCGATGAGCTGGCGCGACCCGGAGCAAACGAGTGATTTCGTCCACCGACAGCGCGCGGCGGAAACCGCCCGGCGAATCATTCGACACCTTCTGCACATGCTCCAGCGGATTGGCCACGATCAGGCTCCGACGCTTCATCCAATTCAGAAATGCCCGCATGTTGCTGAGCAAATCGTTGACCGTTTTCGGGCCGAGACCGCTTTTCTCGCGCCAGGTGGCAAACGATTCCATCGTGATGTCGCGCACCGTGGCCCACCGGCAACGCTGGCAGAGTTTGGGCAGACTGTTGGCGTATTTACTCAGCGTGTTTTTCGACCGGCCCGTTGCTTTGCACTCCGCGAGAAAAGCGCTCAGATGCGTTGCGAGCGGGGCCTGTACGGCGTCCCGCTGAATCTTTGGGGTTCCGATACCGGCAGCCTCGCGTTCGAGCGTTTCAACCAGCTTGGCGAGCTTTTGCTGGGCCACGCGCTTGTCGCTCACGCGGAGCGAAAACGTGCGCGACTTGAGCCAGCCATCAAGTCTCACACGCGCCGACCAGAGCCGCGATTTTTCATCGGCCCGCTTGTGTTGAAAAAGAAAACTAATCATGGCGCACCTCCGAACCTTGGATTCGTCGTGAGCGCAATTGTTCGCAGTAATCGTC
>DASYOA010000146.1:0-3953 GCA_036008265.1 Opitutaceae bacterium | reverse complement strand
TCAACAAGTTCGCCGGCTACGGTTTCAATAAATCGCACTCCGCCGCCTATGCCATCATCAGCTACCAGACCGGCTACCTGAAGGCCAACCACCCCGTGCAGTTCATGGCCGCGGTGCTCTCCAGCGAACTCGGCAACGGTGAAAAAGCCGCGCATTTCATCGCCGAGTGCGAGGCGATGGGCGTGCAGGTGCTCGGTCCCGACGTGAACGAAAGCCGCGAAAATTTCACGCCGGTGTTCCGGAGAAAAGTCCAGAGTCCAGAGTCCAGAGTCCAGAGCCAGAAAGCTAACCTGCTCTCGGCTCTCGACTCTCAGCTCTCGACCTCCACCGAAGAGGCCGCCATTCGCTTCGGCCTGGCCGCCGTCAAGGGCGTGGGCGAGGCCGCCGCCCAAAAGATCATCGCCGAGCGCGATGCCCACGGCCCGTTCCGCGATTTCACCGACCTCACCGCGCGCGTGGACGGACGCGCCATCAACAAGCGCGTACTCGAGCATCTCATCAAGACCGGCGCGTTCGATTTCAGCGGCGCCCCGCGCAAGCAGCTCTTCGATCACATCGACGAAGCCATCGCCGGGGCCGCCTCGGCCGCGCGCGACAAAGCCGCCGGCCAGCACAGCTTCCTCGATTCGCTCGCCGAGGAGCCCGCGCCGGCTTCGCCGGCGCAAATCTCAAATTTCAAATCTCAAATCTCAAATGGGGAGCAGACCGACTTCTCCTCCTACGACCGCCTCACTTTCGAAAAGGAATTGCTCGGCTTCTACATCTCCGGCCATCCGATGAACCAGTTCGCCGGCCTGGCCGACGCCCTTGACACCTGCGCCGAGGACCAGTTGCTGCAGCAGCCCGACCGCGCCGAATTCCGCATCTGCGGCATCGCCGGCAACATCACCAAAAAACTTTCAAAAAAAGACAACCGCCCCTGGGCCGCATTCACGCTCGCCACGCGCCGCGCCACCGTGGCGCTCAACATGTTTGCCGACGCTTTCGAGGCCCATGGCCGCAACCTCGTGGAAAACGCGCCGGTGCTCGTGCAGGGCAACATCATCCAAGGCAACGACGGCCCGCGCCTCAACATCAAGGAATGTTATCCGCTCGAACCGGCGGTCACCGGCCACGTGAGAAAAGTCACCTGGCTGCTTCACCCCGCGCACCCGGAACTGATCGATTTTCTCCGCCGCCTGCGCGCCGCCGTCAACGCCGCGAGCGGCGACACGCGCCTCGAACTCGCCTTCGTCTTCGACGGCCGCGTCGCGCCGATGGCCGATGCCTCGCCCGGCCTGACGTGGAAACTTACCTCGCAGAGCTTCCAGGAACTCCGCGCCCACCCCGCCGTCGCCGGCGTGCAGCTCGAAACGAAAAAACTCGAACTCAAGCCCGACCGCCGCTGGGGGAAACGCTAGAGCGGTTTAAAAATTCATGTAGCCACGAAGGATCACAAAGAACACAGAGAACACTCTTTCTTTGAGTTCTATGTGATCTTTCGTGGCAAAAAATCCGGCTGGCCGCTCACCAAGCGTAAAGACACACCTTAATTCCCATGTCCGAATCCTCCGCGCTCAACCACGCCGCCCGCATCGTCGCCCTCGCGTCGCGCGAGCAGCCCGCCGATGCCGTGCTGCGCGATTACCTTGTCGACCCCACCCGGACCCGGATGCCGCCCGCCGAAAAACGCGCGGTCGTGCGCGCGGTCTTCACCTATTTTCGCTGGCTCCAATGGCTTGAGTCGCGCGACTCGTTGCAAAAACAATTTTTGCAGGCCCTCGCGCTGCAGCAACGCTTCGACGAAAATCCGCTCGCCATCAAAGCCGAGGCCCTGGCCGTGCGCACCGTGCCGCCATGGCTTCGCGACGAAATGGAGCTGCCCGCCGATTTTCTCCGCCAGCTCCAGCGCGACCCTGTGGTCTGGCTGCGCGCCCGGCCGGGCACCGCGGAAAAACTCGCCGCCGCACTCGGCGACTGCACGCCGCCATCGGCGGCCTCGGCCGCAGTTCAAGGTTCCTGGTTCAAAGTTCAAAGTCCGGCAGTAGCTGCCGCCGTTCCCTCCGACTCTCAACTCCCTGCGCTCAACTCCCTGTCCGCCATAGCTTCAGCGAAGGCGGATCAACTTTCCACCGCCCCGCTCACCGCCCTGCGTTACGCTGGCGAGAAGGATCTTTTCCGCACGCCGGAGTTCCAGGCTGGCGCGTTTGAAATCCAGGACCTCGCCTCCCAGTTCGTCGGCCACGCCTGCGCGCCGCAACCCGGCGAAACGTGGTGGGATGCCTGCGCCGGCGCGGGCGGCAAGACCCTGCACCTCGCCGACCTCATGCAAAACAAAGGCCTCGTTTGGGCCAGCGACCGCTCCGCGCGCCGCCTCATCGCGCTCAAGCAGCGCACCGCCCGCGCGAAAATCTTCAATTATCGCACTGCGCCGTGGGACGGCTCCGCCCGCCTGCCGACCAAGACCAAATTCGACGGCATCCTGATCGACGCGCCATGCAGCGGCGTCGGCACCTGGCAGCGCAATCCCCACGCGCGCTGGACCACCACCACCACCGACGTGCGCGAACTCGCCACGATCCAGCTCCAGTTGCTCAATCACGTCGCGCCCGCGCTCAAGCCCGGCGGCCGATTGATTTATTCCGTGTGTACGCTCACGCGCAGCGAAACCACCGCCGTGGCCGAAGCCTTCGCCGCCGCGCATCCCGAACTCGAGCCACATTCGCTTTTCGGCCCTGGTTCCGCAGCACCCGTCAGCCAGCTCACCATCCTGCCCCACGAGATCAACGCCAACGGCATGTTCATCGCCGGGTGGAAAAGACGGGCATGAGCAGGTATTGTTTTACACCAAGATCGCGAAGCGCCGTTGATATTTCTGCTATCAAAGGCAAAAACAGAGCCGCTTGGAAATTTGGCGCAAACCGACACCAGTCGCTTCGTTTCCTTTGCGACCTTCCCTGTCCTCCGTAGCTTTAGCGAAGGAGGATGTGAAAATTGCCTTTCAAAACCGCGGCGCGCCCGGCGGTCGCGCCCTACCTCGAAAATTCAACCTCCACGCCCTCGCGTGAAAAAAATCTCCAAGGAAACCGTCCGGGCCGATTTCAACGACCCGCTCGCCGTCGTTCATTACGCGCGGGCGGCGCATTTTCTCGGCCTGTGGGAATCCGAACGCATGCTCATCGCGCGTTTTTTCCCCGACCAAACCGCCCCGCTGCTCGAAGCCGGCTGCGGCGCCGGCCGCGTCACGCTCGGCTTGTGGGAGATGGGCTACCACAACCTCGCCGCTTTCGATTTTGCCGAGGAGCTGCTCGACCAGGCCCGCAGCCTCGCCACGGAACGCGACGCGCGGGAAATCCGCTTATTCCATGCCGATGTTACGAACCTCGCCGGCACCCGGCTCCCAACCTTCACTCTTCCACCAGGCGACAGCTTTGCCGGCGCGCTGTTTCTATTCAACGGCCTCATGCAAATTCCCGGCCGGGAAAACCGCCGCAACGCTCTGCGCGAATTGCGCGCCGTCTGCCGCCCCGGCGCGCCGCTGCTCTTCACCACGCATGATCGCGACGACTCGCCGGTCGAGCGCAAGTTGTGGCAACAGGAAACAGAACGCTGGGCGCGCGGCGAACAGGACGCGCGGCTCGTCGAATTCGGCGACCGTTATTTCGAAAACGAGGCCGGCCGCACGTTCATGCACCTGCCCGATCGGGTCGAAATCCTGGCCGACCTCGCCGCGACCGGCTGGCGGAACGAGTTCGACGCCATGCGCCGCGAGATCGCCCGCGAGTCGCGCGCCGTACAGGAGTTTTCCGACGAATGCCGCTTCTGGCTGGCGCGGCGGGACGGCGGACTTCCAACGCCCAACGTCGAACGCTGAAGGATAAGCAGAGGTAACAAGTAACCAGCACACGTTATGCGATCACTCCTGATACTTGAAACTTGGAACCTGACACCTTCCCGCCACCATCAGGACACAA
>DASYOA010000145.1:0-5716 GCA_036008265.1 Opitutaceae bacterium | reverse complement strand
CAAAAAGCCGCGCCCTCGATCGCAGGGTGCCCGGCCAGGATCTGCGCGAGCACGGGGCCGAAGCCCTCACGGGCATCGTCGAGCGACCGCGTGGGCAACGCGCGCTGAAAGACGGTCGCCCCCGTGGCGACGACGCCGTAGTGCGTGTGGGTGTTGCCGATGTCGATGCAGAGGAGGGCCATGATAGTCCAGAGCTGAGAGTTGAGAGCTGAGAGGCTGGTGCGAATTCCGACTGCAGTTGGAATCTTTCAACTCTCAACGCTTAACCCTCAACTCTCAACCCTGATTCTTCTCCAGCGTCACTTCGCCGGCGCGGAAGCGGAGGATTTTTCCGGTGTCGGTGCGCAGGAGCAACGAGCCTTCGTCGTCGATGCCGTTGGCGGTGCCCGGGATTTTTTTCTCCCCCTGCATGAGGGTGACGGCCTGGCCGCGCAGCACGTCGTAGCGGGCCCAGAGGTCGGCGAAGGTTTTGGCGTGGTCGCCCTCGACGAAGCCGGTGTAGGCGAGCAGCCCGCGGCCGATGAGCGCGGCGGCGAAGCGGTTGAGGTCGAGCGGCGCGCCGGCCTGCTCGGCGAGCGAGGTGGCGGTGGCGGCGAGTGGGCGCGGCCAGGCATCGTGCGGGGAGTTGACGTTGAGGCCGAGCCCGAAGACGAGGTCGCGGATCTGGTCGGCGTCGACCCGCGCCTCGGTGAGCATGCCGCCGGCCTTGCGTCCCGCGAAGACCAGGTCGTTGGGCCATTTGAGGCCGGGCGCGAGCGAGCAAAAATTGGCGACGAGCTCGCAGATGTTAACTCCCATCCAGAGGGTGAACGTCTGCATGCGCGCGGGTTCAAGGCGCGGGCGGAAGGCAAAGCTGAGGTAGAGATTCCCGTTGGCCTCGCTGTGCCACGTCCGGCCGAAGCGGCCGCGGCCGTGCGTCTGGCGGCGGGCGAGGACGGCGAACGGCGCGGGCCGGCCGGCTGCAAGCTGGCGCTCGGCTTCATTGTTGGTGCTGTCGATCTCGTCAAAAAAAGCCAAACCGAAGCCGCGCGCGCGCCGGCGCAGGTGGGCCTCGATCAGGGCCAGGTTGAGCGTGGACGGCGACCGCGTGAGCTTGTAACCCTGGCTGCGCACCGCCTTGAACGCGAAACCCTGCGTGCGCAGTTTTTCCATGTGCGTCCAGATGCCGACCCGGCTCATGCCGAGTTTTTTTGCGAGCGCGGTGCCGGAGACGAAGCCCGGTTCGCTGTCGAGCAATTCGCGGAGGATGACAGTTTCGGGCTGGCTCATGCGGGAAGGTTCACGGTTATCGGTCCACCGTTCACCGTTGGCTGCTGGTGAAACCGTGAACCGTGAACGGTGAACCGATAACTTTTCATCGTTTCCAGTCGAGGCCGATGTCGGCCCACACGCTGTGGTGCACGAGCGCGCCGGTCGAAATGAAATCGAGGCCGAGGCCGGCCAGTTGAGGGAGTTTTTTCAAGGTGATGCCGCCGCTCGCCTCGGTGAACGTGCGCCCGCCGATGAGCGTGACGGCGCGGCGGAGCTGGACGGGCGTGAAATTGTCGAGGAGCAGGACATCCGCGCCGGCGGCCAGTGCGGACGGAATTTGCGCCAGCGAATCGACTTCGATTTCCACTGGCAGCTCGGGCGCGGCACGCTTGGCCGCGGCGACGGCGGCGGCGAGGCCGCCGCTCGAGCCGAGCAGCGCGAGGTGGTTGTCCTTGAGCATCACGCGGTCGAAAAGGCCGAGCCGGTGGTTCCAGCCGCCGCCGCAGGCCACGGCATATTTCTCCAGCATGCGGTAACCCGGCGTGGTCTTGCGCGTGTCGAGCAGGCGCGTGCGCGTGGTGCCGAGCGCCTCGACGTAACGGTGCGTCTGGGTGGCCACGCCGCTGAGGCGCTGGAGAAAATTCAGGATGACGCGCTCGGCGGTGAGGAGCGTCCGCGGGTCGCCGCTGAGCGTGGCGAGCACGGTGCCGGCGGGCCGCCGGGCGCCGTCGCGGGTGCGGAGTTGCGCCGTGGCGCGGCCGCCGTAAATCGAGAGAATCAGCGGCAGCAGCGGCAGGCCGCACACGGTGAGCGGTTCGCGCGCGACGAGATCCGCCGTGCCGGAGCGCGCGGCCGCGCCGGCGATGCTGGCGGTGGAAAGATCGCCCGTGCGCGCGGGGCGCGTGCGCAGGCCGAGCCCATGCAAATCCTCGTCGCGCGCCATCTCGACCAGCCGGCGCAGATGGCCGGGATCAAGGTCGTCCCACGTGAGACGCTGAAGCAGCGCGTCGGCGGAAAGGGACTTGGGTGAGGCGGACATGGTGGAGAGCAGCGAGTAGATAGTAGCGGGTAGCGAGCAGAAGCTACCCATTAATTTTACCACGGCTGACACGGATACACACAGATCAATTCCTTGTCAGTGTCTATCAGTGCCCATTAGTGGTTCACAATCCGGTTTGGTTAAACACGGATCTGTACTGATCGAAGCTGATTTTTTCCCGCGGATAACGCGGATGAACACGGATGCGGAGCAGTTTATCTGCGTAATCCGCGGGAAAAATAATTTCCCGTATCCTCCTATTCGCGTCCATTCGCGGTTAAAAACTGTATTGCAGAGATCACTCGCACACCTGGCCGGTACCGGTGACGAGCCATTTGTAGCTGCTTATGAGGCATGAAGGCGGGTTGGCCCCAGGTTGTTGCAAGAATTTTACAATTATTCTCTTGATGAGGGTGACGTATGTTCGGCATTAACGACCCCCTTGCGCAAGTTCCTGCAGCACGCAGGGACCCTCTTCCAGTGCGCTTTCTTCAACTAACATGCATATTACAAAAAAAATATTCCTATTGCCGACCATCGCTTTGGCGATGCTCGTTTCCGGTTCCTCCCTGCGGGCCGATCCACAATCGCTCGCCATTACGTGTGCCCAGCCGAATTATACCAATGATACATTGCTTATTTCGGGCCTTGATTTGGCAGCTCACACGACTTTTTCGGGCAATGTATCGCTCGCTACTCCATCAGGTGACGTGACGCTCCCGGTGGTTTCGTTTAATGCCGCGAGCCAGCAATTGCTCGTGAGCTTTCCCGCGAGCGTAGCGGCTGCTCCTGGCACTTATGTTTTGACCATCGCGCCGGGCAATCATGAACACGATGATCGTCCTGCTCATCTCAATGTGACCTTCGGTGCCGTGGGCCCGACGGGAGCGACCGGTGCAACAGGAGCTACCGGCCCGCAGGGTCCGATCGGCCTCACCGGTGCGCAAGGCCCGCAAGGTCTGATTGGACTTACGGGTGCGACCGGAGCCACTGGCGCTGTCGGTCCTCAGGGCCCGATCGGACTTACCGGTGCAACGGGTGCCACTGGTGCGACCGGAGCCGTTGGCCCGCAGGGTCCTCAGGGTGACGTCGGTCCGCAAGGCGCGACTGGGCTTACCGGCGCCACTGGCGCCGTCGGTGCTACCGGTGCTCAAGGTCCGCAGGGTGACACCGGTGCAACCGGAGCGGTCGGTGCCACCGGTGCGCAAGGCGCCACGGGCGCCACGGGTGCAACTGGTGCGGTCGGAGCCACCGGTGCCCAAGGTCCGCAGGGCGATGTCGGTGCAACGGGTGCCACCGGCGCAACGGGCGCGACTGGCGCCATCGGTCCGCAGGGCATTCAGGGTGTTAAGGGCGCAACTGGCGCCACCGGTGCAACCGGTGCAACCGGCGCGACCGGCGCTGTCGGTCCTCAAGGTCCGGCTGGTCTGCTTAATCTCGATCCCTCGGCGTTCATCACCTCGACGGCAAGCGCCATCGCGGTGGGCATGAACAACCCCGGCAACCCGTCCAACCCGGTCACGGTATTCGATGATCGCTCATTTTCGAGCGGTGATAGCTTCCTCCTGAGCGGCACCTATTCGTTTAGCATCGTTGCCCAGCAAACGGGCTTCCTGGACCAATTCCGGTTTCAAGGCGGCAATAACCAGAATCCTTTTGGGATGCATCTGGTGATCACCGACAATGGCCAGACGATCTTGAACCAAACCTTTGGTGGTTTGGTCCAGACGGTGAACATCTGGTGGACGGAATTGAACTTTACCACCACCGTGGAAATTCACCAAGGGGACACGCTTAACATCTCGATGACGCCTGACCAGGGGATCGGCATTGAGCCGTTATATGTCCCGGTTCCAAACTTCACGCCGGGCACCATTCCTGGTTACGGCGTTTATCCGATCCGCATCCAGTTGAATGCCAATCTGAGCGTTCCGCCGTTCAGCCCGCAGATCATCATCACCAAGGATGGTTTCCTGATGATCAAGGACTTCACGACCGACCAGATCAGCGCCACCGCGAACGGCCCGGGCACGATCTATATTGATAACACCGGTGCCCTCAAGGTGGTCCAATAAGCTTGGTTGCACTGAACTAAACTCATCGCTGCACAATCAAAGCCCCGCCTCGCGCGGGGCTTTTTTATGCCCGGGTTTTTTGCCACAAAAGATCACATAGGGCCCGAAGAAAAGTTGTTCTCTGTGTTCTTCTTGTCCGCCGTAGCCTTGGCGAAGGCGGATGTGATCCTTCGTGGCTACACTAATTTTGAAACCGTTCTAGCGTTTATTCGCGGTGAAAAACGGTCTTGCCGCAGTCACCCCCGCACCTGGCCGGTGCCGGTGACGAGCCATTTGTGGCTGCACAGTTCGTTCAGGCCCATCGGGCCGCGCGCGTGCAGGCGGTCGGTGCTGATGCCGATCTCGGCGCCAAGGCCGAACTCGAAACCGTCGTGAAAGCGCGTGCTGGCATTCCAGAAAACCGTGGCGCTGTCCACGCCGGCCAGGAATTTCTGCGCGGCGGCCTCGTCGGTCGTGACGATGGCATCGCTGTGCGCGGAGCTGTCGCGGTTGATCGTGGCGATGGCGGTGTCGAGCGAATCGACGACGCGCACGGCGAGGATGAGGTCGAGAAACTCGGTGGTGTAGTCGGTGGCCGTCGCGGGCGTGAAAGAAAGTTTTTCGCGCGCCAGGATCGCGGCGCTGGCGGCGTCGCAGCGGAGCTGGACTTTTTGGGCGAGGAGCGCGCGCGCGGCCTGCGGCAGGAATTTTTCCGCGATTTCACGGTGGACGAGGAGCTGTTCCGCGGCGTTGCAGACCCCGGGACGGGAGACCTTGGCGTTGAGGACGATTTTTTCCGCCATGGCCAGGTCGGCGGCGCGGTCCGCATAAACAAAGCAGATGCCGGTGTAATGCTTGATGACCGGGATCGTGCTGTTCTGCGCGACGAAGCGGATGAGGCTCTCGCCGCCGCGGGGAATGATGCAGTGGATGAGCGTGTCGAGCTTGAGCAGGGTGGTGAGCGCGGCGCGATCAGTGGTGGGGATGGGCTGAACTGAATCGGCAGGCAGATCGGCGTGCGCGAGCGCCTCTTGCACCAGCGCGGCGAGCGCGGTGTTGGTGTGGAAGCACTCGCTGCCGCCGCGGAGGATGCAGGCGTTGCCGGACTTCAGGCAAAGGATGGCGCAGTCGATGGTGACATTGGGACGCGCCTCGTAGATGATGCCGATGACGCCGATGGGCACGCGGACCTTGCGCAGGCGCAGGCCGTTGGGGCGCGTGATGTCTTCCAGGATATTTCCGACCGGGTCGGGCAGGGCAATGACCTGGCGGACGGACTCGGCGAGCTGAGCGAGGCGCTTTTTGGTGAGGGTCAGGCGGTCGATTTCAGCAAGCGAGAGGCCCGTGGCGTGGGGCGAGAGGAGATCCTTTT
>DASYOA010000144.1:0-1605 GCA_036008265.1 Opitutaceae bacterium | reverse complement strand
TCGATCGGCGTGTTCCAGGTCGAGAGCCGCGCGCAGATGTCGATGCTGCCGCGATTAAAACCGCAATGCTTCTACGATCTCGTCATCGAAGTCGCGATCGTGCGCCCGGGGCCGATCCAGGGCGACATGGTGCATCCCTATCTGCGCCGCCGCGACAGGATCGATCCCGAGCATTATCCATCGCCCGACCCCGCGCAGGGGCCTGCCAACGAGCTGGAAAATGTCTTGAAAAGAACGCTGGGCGTGCCGCTGTTTCAGGAGCAGGCGATGCAGATCGCCATCGATGCCGCCAAATTCACGCCGGATGAGGCTGACGGGCTGCGCCGCGCCATGGCAACCTTCCGCCACAACGGAACGGTTCATCTCTTTGAAGACAAGTTCATCCTCGGCATGGTCCGCCGCGGCTATGAGCGCGCTTTTGCCGAGCGTTGTTTCGAGCAGATCAAGGGCTTTGGCGAATACGGATTCCCGGAAAGCCACGCCGCGAGTTTTGCGCTCCTGGTCTACGCCTCGGCATGGATCAAATGCCGCTATCCCGACGTGTTCTGCGCCGCCATCCTCAACAGCCAGCCGATGGGTTTTTACCAGCCGGCCCAGCTCGTCCGCGACGCGCGGGCGCATGGCGTCGAAATCCTCGAAGCTGACGTCAATTTCAGCACGTGGGATTGCACGCTCGAACAAGCCCCCTCCCTACCCTCCCCCGCAAGCGGGGGAGGAAAAGGAGGGGGACAAGCCGTGCGTCTCGGCTTTCGCATCATCAGCGGGCTTTCGGAAAAGGAGCTGGAAAAACTCATCGCCGCGCGCGGCAACGGCTTTTCCTCGATCGAGCGGCTCGCGGCCATCGCCGGCGTATCGCGTTTCACCATCGAGCGGCTGGCGGAGGCGGATGCGTTCCGCTCGCTTGGGCTCGACCGCCGCGCCGCATTGTGGGCGGCGCGCCGCCTCGACGTCATCGGCATCAGCACGGCGCGCCGTGCTGCTAACGTTGAAATTGAAGATCCGCTGCCGCTCTTGGCGCCGCATTTGAACGACGAGCTTTTCCCCGAGCCAGCCGTGGCGCTGCCGGCGATGCCGCTCAGCGAGCACGTGGTGGAGGATTACGTCGCGACCGGTCTTTCGCTGAAGGCGCATCCCGTGCGCTTCTTCCGCGACCGTCTCGACGCGCTCGGCGCGCTGCGCAACGTGGAACTGCGCAGCGACGGTGTGCGGCAGGACGCCAAAATCACCGTCGCCGGCCTCGTCCTGGTGCGGCAACGGCCGGGCACTTCGAAAGGCGTCGTGTTCATGACGCTGGAGGACGAGACCGACATCGCCAACATCATCGTCTGGCCGAAGGTGTTTGCCAAAAACCGCCGCACGGTGATGACGGCGCGTTTCCTCGCCGTGCGCGGCCGCCTGCAGCGCGCCGGGCTGGTGATCCACGTGGTTGCGGACAGCTTTGTCGACCTTTCCGCGGAGCTACCGTGGCTGCGCGAGGGCGGCGATCTGTTCTCGCCGAAACTTTCCGGCGGCCCGTTGCCGCAGGACGATGACGCGCTGCCGCTCAAGAGCCGCGACTTTCATTGAAGGCCTTGCACTGAGGCTTTGCATTAAAGGCTCCGCATT
>DASYOA010000143.1:0-1507 GCA_036008265.1 Opitutaceae bacterium | reverse complement strand
CCTCGCGGATCTCCTCCTCCACTTCGTCCACCGAGAGCTTGGATTCGAACTCGAAAAGATCGTTGAGCATCTTCACGCGGCAGCGCGTGAGATGGTCGAGCAGGTCGGCATAGGGGCCGTTTTCCTCGTCGAGGTGGTCGGGCAGGGCGAAAAGTTTTTCGTCGGACTCAAAAAGGGATTCCTTCACGCGCTTGAGGCGCACGCGGCCGTGGCCAAGGTCCTTTTCAATGCGGAAGGAGATGAAGGCCGCCTCAAAGATGTCCTGGTTGAAACCGTGGTCGCGCAGCGACTCGACGAGTTCGATGAGGTGCGCGACCTGGCGCGGGTCGATGATGCTGAGGCTGTCGACGTCCCAGCGCACGGGATCGCTGACTTCTTCGACCCACCAGTTGTGGTCTTCGCCGAGGCGCACGATGCACCATTCAAGAGAGGTGGTAGATTTTGGCATTGTTAGCGATAACTTCGATGGGAGCAAAAGGGCTGCCGATTGCGCGAGTCAAACCAGGAAAACGGTTTTTTGCCGATTTTTCCGCAGCTGCCTCCGCCGGTGGCCGGATTGGAAATTTGAGCGCAGCGTGCAAACGGGTCTTGAAAAAACAAGCAGAAAAAAACATCCGGATGATTTTTCTGTCAACTGGCCGGCCGAAATATCGTTAGGGCGTGTCTTTATTTCAAAGACACGCCCTGGATTGCCCGACACTTGCATTTTTGCGGCGTGGTCCGCACTTTTGCGGGTATGGGTTGGTTCTACGAAAATTTTTTCCGCCGGGTATTTTTCCAATTGGACCCGGAAAGGGCGCATGAATTGAGCGTCCACGGGCTGGCGCTGCTCGGCGCGGTGCCGCCGCTGTGCCGGGTGCTGGAGCATTTCAACCGCCTCCCGGCGGCACAGGCCCGGCCGGTCGAGGCGTTTGGGCTGAAGTTCCCCAATGCGGTCGGCCTGGCCGCTGGCTACGACAAGAATGCCGTGGCCTGGCCCGCCGCGGCCGCGCTCGGCTTCGGCCACGTCGAGGTCGGCACGGTCACGCGTCTCGAGCAGCCCGGCAACCCGAAGCCCCGGCTCTTTCGCTATCCCCGGCAGCAGGCGGTCATCAACCGCATGGGCTTCAACAACCGGGGCGCGGAAAAAATCGCCGCGTACCTCGCGCGCAAGCCCGGCCCGGGCCGCCGCCGCATTCCCATCGGCATCAACCTGGGCAAATCGAAGGCCGCGCCGCTCGACCAGGCCGTGGCCGACTACCTCGGCAGCTTTGCGCTGCTGGCCGACCACGCGGACTATATCGCCATCAACGTCAGCAGCCCCAATACGCCCGACCTGCGCAAGCTGCAGGAGGAAGACCGCCTGCGTGAACTGCTCGCCGCGCTGTCCGCCGCCAACCGCGACCGCGCGGCCCAGCCCGGAAAGACGAAAAAGCCGTTGCTGCTCAAAATCGCACCCGATCTATCCTTTCGCCAGATCGACGACGTGCTCGGGGCCATCGCCGAGTTCAGCATCGATGGCATTATC
>DASYOA010000142.1:0-1999 GCA_036008265.1 Opitutaceae bacterium | reverse complement strand
CCAACCGGCGCGTTAAGGCCGCCTTCGCACAGGCTTCGGCGGCCAGGGATAACGCGCCCTACCTCATTCATTTTCTACCATGTCCAAACCTCCCATCATCAACATCGGCCTGTGCGGCCTCGGCACGGTGGGGCAGGGCGTGTGGAAACATCTCAGCCGCTCGCGCGCCGAGCTGGAGTCGCGCCTGGGCGTGCAGCTCGTGCTGCACCGCGCGGCCGTGCGCGACCTGAAAAAGGCCCGCGCGATCAAGATCCCCGCGGCTCGGCTTACCACCGACGCACTCGCCGTCGCCACCGATCCCGCCGTGCACATCGTGTGCGAGCTCATCGGCGGCACCGGCCTTGCACGCGAGGTCACGCTCGCGGCGTTGCGGCAGGGCAAGATCGTCGTCTCCGCCAACAAGGCGCTGCTGTGCGGGCACGGCGCGGAAATTTTTTCCACCGCCCGCAGGCACGGCGGACACTTTTTGTTCGAGGCCTCCGTCGCCGGCGGCATCCCGATCATCAAGGCCCTGCGCGAAGGCCTCGTCGCCAACCGCTTCAAGCTCATCTACGGCATCCTCAACGGCACCTGCAATTACATCCTCACCCGCATGGCGCAGGAAGGTGCGAGCTATGCCGACATTCTCGCCGATGCGAAACGGCTCGGTTATGCCGAGGCCGACGAGGCGCTCGACGTGGAGGGTTGGGACGCCGCGCACAAGGCCGCCATCCTCGCCTATCTTGCGCACGGCGTTTGGGTGCGGACCAACCAGATGATCGTCGAGGGCATTGAGCGCATCACCCAGGCCGACCTTCGCACTGCCGCGCAGCTCGGCTACGGCATCAAGCTGCTCGCCGTCATCACCCGCGATTTTGAGCAGAACGAGCTTTTCGTGCGCGTGCACCCGACCCTGCTGCCGCGCGAACGCGTGCTCGCGAACGTCAACGGCGTGTTCAACGGCATCTCCGTGACCGGCGACGTCGTCGGCACCACCACTTACATCGGCCGCGGCGCCGGCCAGGACGCGACCGCCAGCGCTGTCATCAGCGACATTGCCGACGCTGTCACGCTCCTGACCACCGGCAAGGCCGTGGTGCTGCCCGAGGAAGTCGCCGGCCTCCACGCCCGTGGCGGCAAAGGCCTGCGCCTCGCGCCGTTCGAACGCGTGCGCGGCCGCCATTACCTGCGGCTCACCGTTCGCGACCAGCCCGGCGTGCTCGCCCAGGTTGCCACTGTCACCGCCCGCCACGGCGTGAGCATCGCCAGCGTCATCCAAACCGCGGCCGACCGGCGCGATGCCGCCTCGCTCATCCTCACCACCCACGAAAGCGACGAACGCGCCATCCGCGCCACCATCGCCAGCCTGGCGAAACTCAAGAGCGTGCTCGAAAAACCCCTGCTCCTGCGCATCGGGGATTTTGCTGAATAACGTTTTCCGATTTCCCGATTTTCGCCTTTCCACTTTTTCTTCCATGTCCCGCATCGTCCAAAAATATGGCGGCACCTCCGTCGGTGACGTCGAACGCATCAAGAAGGTCGCCGAGCGCATCAAGGCCTCGCACGACGAGGGCCATGAGATTGTCATCGTCGTTTCTGCCCGCGCCGGCGTGACCAACGAGCTCATCGCCCGGGCCAAATCCCTGTGCGAAAATCCGAGCGATCGCGAGCTCGACCAACTCCTCGCCATTGGCGAACAGGAGACCACCGCGCTCACTGCCATGGCCTTGCAGGGCCTGGGCGTAGATGCCGTGAGCTACACCGGCGCGCAGGCGGGCATCTTCACCGACAAGTCGCACACCAAGGCCAAGATCAAGACCATCAATGCGAAGCCGCTTGAGAAGGACCTGAAGGCCGGCCGCGTCGTCATTGTCGCCGGCTTCCAGGGCATCAACGATGACGGCCAGATCACCACCCTCGGCCGCGGCGGTTCCGACCTCACCGCCATCGCGCTGGCCGCCGCGCTCAATGCCGACAAGTGCGAAATCTACACCGACGTGGACGGCGTTTACACCGCCGA
>DASYOA010000141.1:0-6670 GCA_036008265.1 Opitutaceae bacterium | reverse complement strand
GACCAGTTCCCGGCCGTTGAGGTCGGAAATTTTCTGGATCACATTTCTGTCTTTGCGGACGAACAGGGTGCCCTGCAATTCCAGGTACGGCACGGAGAAATCGAAATGTTTTTCCCGCTCCGGCACACGGCCATAGTAGGGCAGAATGATGCTTTCGCCCGCGAGAAATGAGGTTCGGAATCCCTCCGACGAGTCCCGTTTCAACTTGAAGTCCATCACGCGCGCGACGGCATTCAGCAATTCCACCGAAAACCCGGTGTATTGACCGGAAGGCCCGATAAAGGAGATGGGGTAGCTATTGGTGATGGGCTGGACGCAGACGGGTTGGGAAAAACGCGTGCTGTCGGGGGCCGGTGACGGCTGGGCGCGCAGGTTAACCCACCAGCCGGAGGTCAGGCCCAGGCAAATCAGCATCAACCGATGGGGACAAAAAATGCCAGTGGCGCATCGAGGAACCGGAGCATGACCTTGCTGGAGACAGTTCACTTGACCGGCATAGCGCAACAAGGGGCGCCGAAGCAAGTGCTAGCGCAAATTTTGTGCGTTCATTGGTGAAGCGCAGTGTCCCAACGCGCTCAAATGGAAGACCTGGAATAAACGCGTCGGGACGCCGCGTTCCACCTTTTTGCTTAGGTGCACAATATCTTGAACTGCCCTAAGTCACTGGACTCTTGCCTTTGGCCCGGGAAAGGGGCGTAGTGGCATCGGATGAAAACGAGCGCGAGGCCGCTCTTGTGCTTGGCCGTGCGTGAATCTGCGCAATAGGTTTCCGTTTGGTCCCCCCTTTATGATCTCTCCTGCCACCATCCTTGTCGTGGATGACGAAGCCCACACCCGCACGGTCCTCGTCAACATGCTAAAACTGGAAAAATACCAGGTGATCGCGGCCAGCAATGGCCGGGAGGGTCTGGCCGCTGCCGCCGCCCACCGGCCCGATGTCATGCTGCTCGACGTGATGATGCCCGATCTCGATGGCTACGAAGTTTGCCGCTTGTTGCGCGCCGATCCCATGCTGTTGCACATGCCGGTGCTGCTGATCAGCTCCCTCACCGACCGCGAATCCAGGTTGCATGGATTGGAGCAAGGCGCCGACGACTTCATTACCAAGCCGTTTGATACCGTCGAGCTGCGCGCGCGCCTGCGTTCCATCACCCGGCTCAATCGCTTTCGCCGGCTTTCCGAGGAGCGGGCGCGTTTCGAGCAGGCGCTCGCCAGCGCGCCCGATGGTATCGTGTTGACGGATACCGAAGGCGCCGTGTTGTTCGCCAACAACGCGTTTTGCCGCCTGTTCGAGGAGAGTTCGCCGCCCGCGGAATTTTTTGACTGCCTGCCCGAGGCGACCCAGGGCACGTTGCGCGAGCAACTTCGCGGGCTCACGGATGCGACCCTGCGGGTGGGCCCGTGCGAAACGGCAATTGTGCGGCCGCGGGTTCCGGGAACCATTCTCGAGATTACCGCGGCGAGCCTGATCTGGGAGGAAAAGGCGGCCTGGCAGTTCAACGTCCGCGATATCACCGAGAAGAAGGTGCTCGAGACGCAGCTCTTGCAGGCCCAGCGCCTCGAACTGCTCGGCCAACTCGCCGGCGGCATCGTGCATGATGTCAACAATCTGCTCACCTCCATCATGGGGAGTTCGCAAATGTTCCAACTCGAACATCCGACTTTGCCGTCGAATCGCATGGACGCGATCCTGACGGCCGCCAAGCGCGGGGCCGCCTTGTTGAGGAAACTCCTGTTGTTCGCCCGCGGGGAGGACGGTAAAATGGTGGCCGTGGATCCCGTCCTGCTCGTCAACGAGGTGGCCGGCATCGCGGAGCAAACCTGCGGGCGCCACATAGCCATGACCGTCGACCTGGCCGACAATTTGCCCGACATCATGGCCGATGCCAACCAGCTTCACCAGGTGCTGATGAACCTGTGCGTGAATGCCCGGGATGCGATGACGCAGGGCGGTTCGCTTCGTCTCGAGGCGTCGCTTCGCACCATCGGGGCGGAGCAGGTCAGCGCGCTGGGACCGGATGCGCGGCCGGGTGATTATGTCGTGTTCTCGGTGCGCGACACCGGCACGGGCATGCCGCCAGCGGTGCAGGCCCGGATTTTTGAGCCATTTTATACGACCAAGAAAACCGGCACCGGTCTTGGCTTGGCGACCGTGTTGCGCGTGACCAGGCGCCACCACGGTTTTGTCACGGTCGAGAGCAAAGTCGGCACCGGCACCAGCTTTTCATGCTATTTCCCCGTCGCGGCGAGCCCGGTGCAGAGTAGCAAGTAACAAGTTCCACGATAACCAAGCCTGAGCTCCTGATACTTGAAAACTTGTAACCCGACACTTCTTCCACCTGGCACTTGATACCTGCTACTTGACACTTAATACCGACGCGGTGGAGCGATTCTGCCAGCGGTCGAGCACGCGGCGGAAAATCTCGTCGGGCGAGAGGCCGTGGGCGGCGCGGAGCTGTTCAACGCTGCTGCCGTGCTCGATGAATTTGTCGGGCCAGCCGATGCGTTCGACCACGGCCGTGCAGTCGGCTTCCTGCAGCGCCTCCAGCACCGCGCTGCCGAAACCGCCCGCGACCACATGGTCTTCCATCGTCACGAGCAGCGGCACGACGGCGGCGTGGCTGAGGAGCAAGTTGCGATCGAGCGGCTTGACGAAACGCGCGTTGACCACGCCGACGCTGAGATTTTCCTGCGTGGCGAGGCGTTCGGCGAGCTTGAGGGCATCTTGCACCATCGAACCGAGCGCCCAGATCATGATGTTTGAGCCCTGGCGGAGAACCTCGGCCTGGCCGATGGGCAGCACGGCCGGCTGGTCCTTGATTTTCACGCCCGTGCCGGCGCCGCGCGGGTAGCGGATGAAAGCGGGAGAGGAGAGTTGCAGCGAGGTGTGCAGCATATCCACGAGTTCGTCCTCGTCCTTCGGCTGCATGAGCACGCAGTTGGGCACGCAACGCGCGTAGGCGAGATCGAAGAGGCCGTGGTGCGTCGGGCCGTCATTGGGCGAAAGCCCCGCGCGATCCATGCAGAAAACGACCGGCAGGTTTTGCAGCGCGACATCGTGGATGATCTGGTCGTAGGCGCGCTGGAGAAAGGTCGAGTAAACCGCCACGACCGGGCGAAAGCCCTTGGTCGCGAGGCCGGCGGCGAAGAGCACCGCGTGTTCCTCGGCGATGCCGACGTCGAAAAATTGCTTGGGGCACGCCGCGGCCAGCTGCGAAAGGCCGGTGCCGCTCGGCATCGCGCCGGTGATGCCGGCGATGCGGGGGTTTCCCTTGGCGAAGCGCACGAGCGCGCGGCCGAAGACGTCCTGGTAGTTCGGCGGCGTGCCCGGCGCGGGTTTTTTGTTTTCGCCGGTGACGGGGTCGAACGGGCTCGCGCCGTGGAATTTTTCCGGATGCTGTTGCGCCACGGTGAGGCCGCGGCCTTTTTTCGTCAGCACATGGAGCAGAACCGGTTGCTCGCAGTGCAGGGCAAACTCGAGGTTCCGGACCAGGCGTTCGATGTCGTGGCCGTCGACGGGGCCGAGGTAGCGCAGGCCGAATTTCTCGAAGATCGACGAGCCGACGAAGAAGTCCTTCGTCTCGAGTTTCCACCGGTGATAGATGCGGTTCATCTTCGCGCCGGCGGGAAAACTGGTGAAGAATGTCTCGAGGTCGGCGTGGACTTTGTTGTAGGTCGGGTTGGTGGAAAGCTGGTTCAGGTAACGCGAGATGGCGCCGACGTTCTTGGCGATGGACCATTCGTTGTCGTTGAGAATGACGATCAGGCGCTTGGTGGTGTGGGCGATGTTGTTGAGCGCCTCGAGCGTGATGCCGCAGGTAAAGGCCGCGTCGCCGCATACCGCCACGACGTTTTCGTTCGTGCCGCGCAGGTCGCGCGCCACGGCCATGCCGAGCGCAGCGCTCAGGGCGGTGCCGGCGTGGCCGGCCCCAAAGGCGTCGTGCGTGCTTTCGGCCCGGTAAAGAAATCCGCTCGCGCCGTTGCTCTGGCGCAATTTCTTAAAAAACTCGCCGCCGCGGCCGGTCAGCAGCTTGTGCACGTAACCCTGGTGCGCGACGTCGAAAACGAGCTGGTCTTCCGGCGTGGTGAACACCCGGTGCAGCGCGATGGTCAGTTCGACCACGCCGAGATTGGGGCCGACGTGTCCGCCGTTGCGCGCCGTCACGGCGATGATCTCATCGCGGATCTCCTGCGCAAGTTGCGGCAGTTTCTCGGCCGGCAGGGCTTTGACGTCGGCCGGGCCGTGGATGGCGTCGAGTAGGCGGGGTGAAGTTGGACGGGAGGCGGAATCGCTCATGAAAAATATGCTGTAAAAACTTAGGAGTCAGCTCGTTCGGTTTCAAACTTGGCGAACACCGCTCCGCCATTTTGCTTTTTGAGCTGTTCGATTTTCATCTCGGCATCCTTGAGGCGAAGCTCGCAAACCTTGAGCAGCTTGCTGCCTTCCTCAAATTGGGCCAGCAACTCGGCCAGCGGCACCTCGCCCGATTCCATCGATTCAACGATGCCTTCAAGTTTGGCCAGCGCGGCCTCGAAACTGAGCTTGGATTCCTTGGGTTCCTTGGTGTCCACCCGGGCACTTTGTGCCGCCAAACGGGGTTTTCAATCAAAACGTAGGGCGGATTTTTATTAAATTTCTTGCCAGCAAGGTAGGGCGCGACCGCCGGGCGCGTCGGCTGCGACCGCCATTCTCGTACTCGTTCTCGTTCTCCCAGTTGCCTCGGTATTTAAGAACGAGAAAGATTACGAGAATGAGTACGAGTACGATTCGGCTCGCCTAGCACATTTCAGTTGGCCCGTGCGCGAAATGCGCTGAACTGCGCTGATGGCCATCATTTTCACTGCTATACTCATCGTCATGCGTCTCGCCGCCGAACTCTGGCTCAATGCGCTCAATCGCCGCGAAGTGCTGCGTCATGCGGCCGCCGCGCCGCCCGCCGTCGCCGCCATCATGGATGCGCCGACGTACGAGAAGGCCGGGGCTTACACGCTGGCCAAAAATGGTCTGGCGCGGTGGACGCTGGGTTTCGACGCGGGCGTGCTCGCGCTCGCGGTCTTTAGCGGGGTGCTCCCGTGGCTTTTTGCGCGGGTGGATGCGTGGGCGCCGGGCCGCGCCTGGAGCGGCGCGTTGTTTGTTTTGATCGCGGGTATGCTGCTGGGCCTGCCGGGACTGCCGTTCGAATGGTGGGAGCAGTTTCGCCTCGAGGAGAAATTTGGTTTCAACAAGAGCACGCTGCGGCTGTGGCTCACGGACAAGCTGAAGGGCCTCGCGCTGGCGGGAGTCATTGGCTTTCCGCTGCTGTGGGTGTTGTTTGCGCTGGTGCGCGCGGTGGGCGGCACCTGGTGGCTGTGGGGCTGGGTGCTGATGTTCGCGTTTCAGATGCTGATGCTCGTGCTCTATCCGAAACTCATCCTGCCGCTCTTCAACAAGCTCACCCCGCTGCCGGAGGATGAACTGCGCGCGCGCCTGCTGGCGCTGGCGGAGCGCACGAAATTCCATGCGCAGACCATCCAGGTCATCGACGGCTCGAAACGCTCGGGACACTCGAATGCGTTTTTCACGGGCTTCGGGCGCTTCCGGCGCATCGTGCTGTTCGACACGCTCATCGCGCAACTGACGCCCGAGGAACTCGAGGCCGTGCTTGCGCACGAGATCGGCCATTACCGGCTCGGCCACATCCCGCGCATGCTGGCGGTCTCGGCGGCGCTGCAACTGGGCGGCTTCGCCGCGCTGGCGTGGTTGGCGCACAGTGCGTGGTTCGCCGCGGCGTTCGGATTTCCGCCCGGCGTGCTGGCCCCGGTGTTTTTGCTCTTCGGCCTGCTCGGCGGGCTGGTGATGTTCTGGTTTTCGCCGATCGGAAACTTCTTCTCGCGCCGCCACGAATACCAAGCGGATGCCTTTGCCCGTGATGCGCTGGGTGCGGCTGTCCCGATGGTCGGCGCGCTGCGCAAGCTCGCGCAAAAAAACCTGAGCAACCTCACGCCGCATCCGTTGTTCAGCGGGTTTTATTATTCGCATCCGACCCTGGTGGAACGCGAGCAGGCACTGATAAAAGGCTGAAGGACTGAAGGGCTGAGGGTTGGCAATGACGAATTCCGAATGGCGAATGACGAATGCCGGGTAAAACGACCAACGACTAATTACCAACTACCTCTTCCATGAGGCGCGCTGCCGTCAGTTTTTTTCTCTGCACATGTCTGGCCTCGACCGCTATGCGGGCTGAGACTTTCGTCATCGCCACCTACAACATCGAGAATTACACCGTGACCGACCGCATGACGCCCGAGGGTTACCGGCAGGACTACCCGAAGCCCGAGTCGGAAAAAACCGCCCTGCGCGAAGTCATCCACGCGCTGCATGCCGACGTGCTCGTGCTGCAGGAAATGGGGCCGCAGCCTTTTCTCAACGAGCTGCAACGCGATCTCGCCAGACAGGGCGACGATTACCCCCACGCCATCTTGGTCGATGGGCCCGATCCCGAACGGCATGTTGCCCTGCTTTCGAAGCGGGCCTGGAAGGCGGTAACGCCGCATCCGGACCTGGAGTTTACCTACCGTGGCAGCATGGAGAAAGCGAAACGGGGCTTGCTCGAAGTGACATTTGCGGCCGCCGGCGGCGATTTCACGCTCTGGGCGGTGCACCTGAAAAGTAAGCTGACGGAGGACGACG
>DASYOA010000140.1:0-5196 GCA_036008265.1 Opitutaceae bacterium | reverse complement strand
AAATCCGCTCGGTGGACGTCAACTACCGCGACCTCGTCAACGATATCAAAATCGGCGACACCGTGCTGGTGGACAACGGCCTCATCCGCCTCGAAGTGCTGGAGAAAAACGCCGCCCGCATCCGCTGCAAGGTTCTCACGGCCGGCGAACTCAAGTCGCGCCGCCACATCAACCTACCCGGCATCAAGGTCAACCTGCCTTCGTTCACGGAAAAAGACCACGCCGACACGCTCGTCGGCCTGGCGGAAGGCATCGATTTCATCGCCCTTTCGTTTGTGCGCACCGCGGTCGACGTTGAAAACCTGCGCGATTTTTTGCGCGCACAAAAATCCCGCGTCAAAATCATTGCCAAGATCGAGGACCAGTCCGCCATCGCCCACCTCGATGAAATCGTGCAGGCTTGCGACGCGCTCATGGTCGCGCGCGGCGACCTCGGCATCGAGGTGCCCTATGAAGAGCTGCCCATCATCCAGCGCCGCGCCGTGCAGGCCTGTCTCACCCACGGCCGGGCGGTCATCATCGCCACCCACATGCTCGAGTCGATGATCGGGCAGCCCATGCCCACGCGCGCCGAAATCACCGACGTGGCCAATGCCGTTTTCGAACGCTCCGACTGCGTCATGCTCTCCGGCGAAACCACCGTCGGTCTGTACCCGCTCGAATGCATCCAGATCCTCGACAAGATCTCGCGTCGCGTCGAGGCCGACGAGGCCGAGACCGGCAAGTCGGTCGAGCTGGCCAAGTCAGTTTCGGACAAATTGAAAGTCCTGCACTCGGCGGTGGTCATGGCCAACGAGATCCCCGGCAGCGTGCTGCTCACTTTCACCCGCCAGGGTTTCATGGCCCGGGGCCTCGCCTCGCTGCGGCCCCTGCACGCGCCCATCCTGGCCTTCGCACCGACGATCGAAACCTTCCGCCAGCTCCACCTGCTCCGCGCCGTCGAGCCCTTCCTCATGTCGTTCGCGTCCGAGCCCAACGACACCATTGAAAGCGCGATCGCGCTGCTCACCCGATTGGGCCGGATCAAGCGCGGCGACAAGATCATCATCGCCACCGACATCCTCGCCCAAGACCGCCTCATCGATAGCGTGCAACTGCGCACCGTGCAGTAGGCGGGTCGTTGTAGTTGGTATTTAGTATTCTGTAATTGGTCATTGTTGGTAGCTCATGAGATTCGCGCTCGTTTTATTTTTCACATTCAACCTTTGCGGCCGGCTGCTCGCCGGTGCACCGTTCCTCACCGATGATCCCGTGCCGGTGGATTACCAGCATTGGGAGTTTTATCTTTCCGCGACGGGCGATCGCACGGGCAGCAGCGACACCATCAGCGGCCCCGTCTTTGAGCTCAATTACGGCATCGCTCCTGAAACCCACCTGCACCTCGCCGTCCCGGTCGCGAACGTCTCCGCCACCGGCCGGTCATGGACCTCCGGGCTGGGCGACACAGAAATCGGGATAAAATACCGCTTTCTGCAGGAGACGAACACGCGGCCGCAAATCGGCGTGTTTCCCGCGGTCGAGCTGCCGACCGGCAGCGCCAACCGCGGCCTCGGCAACGGCCGCGCCTGGTTCCGCCTGCCGGTGTGGCTGCAAAAAAGCTACGGGCCATGGACTTCCTTCGGCGGCGGCGGCGTGGCCCTCAATTCCGCGCCCGGCCAGCGCAACTACGGCTTCGGCGGCTGGGAGGTGCAACGCGACCTCGGCCCGCATTTCACGCTCGGCGCCGAGCTTTTCCGCCAGGGCGCCGACACCGATGTCGACCGCGGCTTCACCGCTGC
The DNA here is from genome assembly GCA_036008265.1 of Opitutaceae bacterium. GTDB lineage: Bacteria > Verrucomicrobiota > Verrucomicrobiia > Opitutales > Opitutaceae > DASRHD01. Next base: position 3,418 of record DASYOA010000140.1, on the reverse strand, counting down.
CAATATCGGCGGCGATCTCAACTTCACGCAAAATACCAGCCTGCTCTTCAGCACCGGCCGCAGCTTCGCCGGCGACCATCATACGCTCTGGTATCTCGCCCTCTACACGACCTGGTCGGACAAAAAGTAGCAAGAATCAGGTATCAAGTGTCAGGAGTATTGTGCAGCGTACTCTTGTTACTTGCTACCTGTTACTTGGCCTGGATGTTAGACGTTGAACGTTGAACGTTGAATGTTGAATGTTCATGGAAGCCAGCCGTGTCCTCCGAGCCCTGAGCCTGCTGGCGGTGAGCATGTCGAACCCGTCGAATGGGGCGAAGGAGGGTTGCGTCGCTGCGCTTCTTGATGGAAGATAACTGGCTTCCGTCATGCCCGACACACCCATCCCGATCACTGTCCTCACCGGCTTCCTCGGCGCCGGCAAAACCACCCTGCTCAACCGCATCCTCACCGAGCAGCACGGCAAGAAGCTCGCCGTGATCGAAAACGAGTTCGGCGAGGTCGGCGTGGACAACCAGCTTGTCATTTCCAGCGAGGAGGAGCTCTTCGAGATGAACAACGGCTGCATCTGCTGCAGCGTCCGCGGCGACCTCATCCGCATCCTCGGCCGCCTGATGAAGCGCAAGGACCGCCTCGACGGCATTCTCATCGAGACCACCGGCCTGGCCGACCCCGGCCCCGTCGCGCAGACATTTTTCTCCGACGACGAAATGCGCGCCCGCTTCCGCCTCGACAGCATCGTCACCGTCGTGGACGCGAAACACATCTGGCAGCACCTCGACGATTCGCCCGAGGCAAAAAAGCAAATCGGCTTTGCCGACGTGCTCATCCTCAACAAGACCGACCTCGTCCCCCCGGCCGAGCTCGACAAGCTCGAGGCGCGCATCCGCAAGATGAATTCCGCGGCCAAGGTTTACCGCGCGCAAAATTCCGACGTCCCGCTCTCCGCCGTCCTCGACGTCGGCGGATTCAATCTCTCGCGTGCCACTGAACTCGATCCGAAGTTTATGCAGCCGCAATATCCCTTCGAGTGGGCCGGCGCTTACGCGCTCCCCGCCGGCACGCACGAACTCGTCATCGGACACTGCGGACACGACCATGACCATGAACACGGCGAAGGGCACCTGGCCTCCGAAGCCTCGGCGAAGGAGGCCGATCACGCACATCACCATCACCACCATCACAACGGCAAGGAAAACGAACTCGACGTCGCCATCCTGCCGGTGAAGTCGCTCGACGAAAAAGACCTCGCGACCACCCGCGACGCGGCCGTGCTCGTCTTTGCCGACTGGGAAAACCGCGCGAAGCCCGGCGACACGATCGCCCCCGGCGGCACGCTCCAACGCCTCCTGCTCGACGAGGGCTCCGGCCGCTACAAATTAAAAATCGACCAGCCAGGTTTCTACATGGCCTTCGAAGGCTGCGGCGAGGAGCCGTTCCACATCCAGGTCGTGGGCGAAAACGCGCGCCCCGGCTGGCAGCAGGACTACGAACACAATCATTCACACGAGGACGACGTCGCGAGCGTCGGCCTCACCTCGCCCGGCGACCTCGATTCGAAGAAGCTCAACGACTGGATCAGCGAGCTGCTTCGCACCAAAGGTGGTGACATCTACCGGATGAAAGGCGTGCTCAGCGTGAAAGGCTCGGCCAAGCGCCTCGTTTTCCAAGGCGTGCACATGCTCTTCGACGCGAAGTTCGACCGCCCCTGGGGCGCCGACCCGCGCACCAACACCCTCGTCTTCATCGGCAAAAACCTCGACCGCACCGCGCTGACCGAGGCTTTCAAGGCGTGTCTGGTGTGATAAATTGAACACAGAGGACACGGAGACCACGGAGGATTTCTCTTCCTCGCTCTTCACGGATTTTCATTTCTTCGCCGCGACGTTTAGACCGCTGCGTCGAATCACAGCACATTTACGCGCGCTTGATGGCCACCAGCGGCGCTTGCCGGGCATACCGAACATAAAGAATACGCATATACTTTCCGCGAACGGTGTAAGTGACGTGGTATTTAAACCGCGAGAGATATCCGCGCCGAATGCCGGGTGCGATTTCCGGACAGGACAACGGTTGTTGTTTTACCTGATTTTCCCACACTTCATACTCATCGAGAAAAGCAGACCCTAAATTGGCAACTTCGGCGAGGTGCCGCGCGGCGGCGATCAATTCCTGCTCAGCCAAACGATTGAATGAAACCTTCACCGAATCGCTTGCCGCGCTTTGCGTAACACTGTCGCCGAAGGCACGCCTTCATCGCCTGCGACATCCATCTGCAACGCCCTCACCGCACTCACCGTGGCAAGCTCGATGTCCTCTAGCCGCTGCTGAAGCTCAATCTCTCGCAACACTTGACCTACTCGCTTCTTCTTCGATCGGCCTTTAAGCGGGAGGCCTGACCCGATGATCGTGGGCATGCCTGACCTTAATCGCTGGCCAACCATCGGCAAGCAAACTTGGAAATAAAAGGCATGAAAGCTTCGCCGCTCATGCTTCTTTTCTTCGGTCTGTCGATTGGCTCAGCGCTTTATTTTCGACGGAATACATAGTGGGTCTCGTCGTCTAAAAATACACTCATAGTCATTAATTCTTGGTCAATCTTTTCGTCCGCATCCCACGGCTCAAGCTTCCACGGGATAAATCTTCCTTTTTCAATATCTCCAACCTCAACATCTTCGTAATGGAGAAGGCACGTAGCTACCTCGCGGACGAATCCATGCACGGACAACACTCCGTGCTCTTTGCCCCATTTGCTACGGAGTTCGCGGATGATGTGGGCTAGCGGGAGAGGTCCGTCGCTCAGACGCCGGTGTGCAATGTCTGCCATGTCGCTTTGTTGGGACATTGTTTGAACGTAAGAAACAGCCACCCGAAGACAAGCATGGCAAAAGCAGGCGCTACAGGTGGAACGCGGCGTCCCCGACGCGTTATTTCGCGAAGGTGTAGGAGCCTGCTTGCAGGCGATTTTGGATAAAACAGAACACCGCAAGCCGTGTCGCCTGCAAGCAGGCTCCTACAATGACTTAAACACTCTGTGAATAACTCATTTTCTGCGCGTTACCCGTTGTCCACGCCATGCGTTATGCGAACGAATCGCCCGCGGTGAGGAACGTGGTGCCGGGTCGCGGTGTCTGAGGTGGCTTGCGTTTCACGCCCACCGGTTGGGCCATCATCGATCAATTCATCCCACATCCATGAGTTCCAGCTCAACCACGATCGAGCCGCAGGATCTTCAATCCCAGCGGGAGCGGCTGCTGAAAGTCTTTGAATTTCTCAAGGCTTACACCGAGTTGCGCTATCCGCCAGTCACCGACATCGGGCAGCAGATGGGCCTTTTCTGGCTGAAGGATTTGCCCCCGCATTCCTCGGTGGAGCTGTTTCGCGATTTTGCGGAATTGGAACCCGGCGAAGACCAGGC
>DASYOA010000139.1:0-2525 GCA_036008265.1 Opitutaceae bacterium | reverse complement strand
TTCGACCGGCGGCGGCGCCAGTCTCGAGTTTTTGGAAGGAAAAGTGCTGCCCGGAGTTGCCTTCCTCGAAACCTGATCGATTCATTTCACCACAAAGGCACAAAGGACACTAAGAACACACAAAGTCCTTTGAGTATTTCTTTGTGAAACTTGAGTCTTTGTGGTGAATGCCTAATATCCAATTTTATGATTCGCAAAAAGCTCATCGCTGGAAACTGGAAGATGAACAAGACCTACGCCGAAGCGGCGGAGCTGGCTCGTGAGATCGTCCTCGCCGTCGCCAACCGGCCCGATGTGGACGTGGTCATTTGCCCGCCGTTCACCGCGATCGAGTCGGTGGCCAAGGTCGTCGAAGGCTCGGCCATCAAGCTCGGCGCGCAAAACATGCACCACGAGGCCAGCGGTGCCTTCACCGGCGAGATCTCCGCGCCGATGCTGCGCGCCTTTTTCGCCACCCATGTCATTCTCGGCCACAGCGAGCGTCGCACGCTGTTCGGCGAGACCGACGGGTTCATCAACAAAAAGGTGCTGGCTGCCCTGAAAAACCAGCTGCGCCCGATTCTCTGCGTGGGCGAGACGCTGGCCGAGCGCGAAGCCGGCTCGACCCTCAAGGTTGTGCAAGCCCAGCTCGAGGCCTGTCTCGAAGGCGTGAGCAAGGAACTGGCGACCAATGTCATCATCGCCTACGAGCCGGTCTGGGCCATTGGCACGGGCAAAAACGCCACCGCCGACCAGGCGCAGGAAGTACACGCTTTCATCCGGGGGCTTCTGACGAAAATTTTCGGCGCGCAGCCGGCCGGCCGCATCCGCATCCTTTACGGCGGCTCGATGAAGCCGGCCAACGCGGCCGAGCTGCTCGCGCAAAACGACATCGACGGCGGCCTCATCGGCGGGGCCAGCCTCGAAGTTCGCAGTTTCGTCGAACTCATCAACGCCGCCGCCGCGGCGTGATGAGCGGGGATAATGAATTGCCGAAACGCCGGACGTAATCTGTCCTTTGTGGGGTTTCACCGCCGCTCGCGGCTCCGCACATAAGGACTTGACGGCGTGGTTGGTTAATTTTCAGGCTGGTGGGCCAGCACCCCATGGCTTCCCCCAAGCCGTTTCATTGCAGTGCCATACGGTATTGTTGCCGGAATGGCTTTAATGGTCTCACTGCTGCTGGCTGGATGCAGTTCAATGCCCGGTTCGAGCACCGCGGCCAATTTCGGCCTTATCCGGCTCGATGGCACGCGGACGTTCGACCTGCCAAAATCCTGCGACGTCTTGGTGCCCGATGTGAGCGACCAGCCGATCAAACTGGCGCGTGGCCGCTACCGTGCGATGTTTGCAGGCGCTACGGGTTGCTATTATTACGAGGCGCCTTTCAGCCAGAATCCGGAAATGTATTTTTCCAACGGTCGCCGGGGTGGCATTTATGTCCAGCGGACGGACAGCGGTTACCAGGCCTTTCTCTACATCCAGCGAAACATGATGAACATGGTATTCATTAACGGGGGTGAACCGGTGACCTATGGCGGGGCTGGCACCTTTTCCGTTTCCAAGGAACTGCCCAAGGAATTTGTCGCCCAGATCGAATCCCAACTATTATGAAAAAACTGCTCCTCATCCCGTGCCTCTTCTCTCTTGCGCTGCTCACCGGTTGCGTGACCAAGCCTGTCAGCCTGACTCCTGCCTTCTGGCAGCAGCACGATACGCCGGTGGCCATCGTGGTGACGGCGTCACCCACGGAGGGTAGCTACGTCATGATGGGCAGCCAGGGGCTGCTGGATTTGGCGGTCGCTGCGGCCGTGACCACGGAGGTGCGTGCCGCCACCCACAAGGTTGACGCGTCCGCCTTTAACGAAGTGGCTAAGGAGTTTGAAAAGGAATTGACCAAGGCGGGTTTCAAACCGGTGGTCTTCGCGAATAATATCGATTTGGCGAATCTGCCGAAACGCGAAGACAGCGATTCGGATGGATTCGAATCAGACCTCAGCAGCATTGCGAATCCGACGGGCGCCCGTTACGTCCTTGTCTTCGAGCTGCTCAACTACGGAGCCCTGCGTACTTACTACGCCTTTGTCCCGACCTCGGCTCCTTCTGGGTTCGCGGCGGTGCGCGGGCGCCTCATCGATGTCACCAACAAGAATGCCGTGGTCTGGGACACCGGCGACCAATATCCCCAGGACACCGTGCAGGAGCCGATCGCGGGTGAATGGAAGCAGTCGCCCGACTATCCCAATCTTGTTGCCGCGATCAACCGCGCGATCCTGGGCTCGCGCCAGCTCCTGGTCGACCGCTTCTTTGAGAGCAAACCCTGACCAGCGCGGCCGGTGGAAGGCGTTCGTATCGTCGCGGACGCCTGAAGCAGGCCGGGCCGGGCCGCCAAAGATTTTTCCGCCTCACGCATTCCGCTTGGCCATGCGCTCGACCAGGGCGGGAATCATTTTCTTTTCGGCTTAGGCAGGTGTTTAAGGTCGAGCTTATCCTTCTCGCGTCCGCTGGCTTTCTTGTTTCGGACAAGATGAACAAGGTCGATGAAG
>DASYOA010000138.1:0-11641 GCA_036008265.1 Opitutaceae bacterium | reverse complement strand
GGCGGATCCGGTCGATGCCGAGGGAAGGCACGCCTCCTACGTGACGCACCACAACGGTCCGCAATACTTCGGCTACGTGTCGAACAACCCGAAAATGCGCGCGGACCTGCACGGCCTCACCGATTTTTTTGAGGCAGTGGATCATCACACACTGCCGGAATCCGGCGGCGTATTCTTCGTCAAAGGCGGCTATCAGAATACGCTGGGACTGAAACCGGCCGATCCCGATGGAGCCGTGCAGAAGAATTTCAAGGGTGATGACGACCATCCCGTTTATTCCGACTCCCAAATCAGCGAAGCCTTGGTGGCCGAAACCGTGAACAAAATCGCCGCGAGCCCCTATTGGGCGAACTGCGCGATCATCATTACCTGGGACGACTCCGAGGGCCTTTACGATCACGTGCCCCCTCCGATTCGCGCGAAGGGGCCCGATGACTCGATCATTTCCGATGGACCGCGCGTGCCGCTGTTGCTGATTTCGCCCTATGCGAAGGTGCACACCGTCTGCCACGCCAGCGGCGATCACGCCTCGGTCGTGAAGTTTATCGACCGGCTGTTTGGATTGAAACCGCTCGCCGAGCTTCCGGATGAAGAACGCGCTCGAAAAATCGGGGCCAGCCGCTACGGCACGGATAACCTTGGGCCGGCGGACGCGCTGACCCCGGACATCACCGACTTGGTGGGAGCCTTCGATCCCGCGCGTTTGAACGGGACGGCCGCGCCCCTGCCCGCGAGCTACGTCATGATCCCCGAGAACCTGGTTCAGGTTTTGCCGTCCACGAGCGGTTATGGTTGCCGCGAGCTGGGCATCGTCCCGGTCGATCGTGTGCTCGGAATTAAAAATAAAATTCCGGATGACTTTAATCCCCGGCCCAAGACTGATCCTTCGCTAAACACGCCAGGCGCGAAGTAGAATCCAGATATTCCATTCGGAATTTACCTCACGCAGAGTCCGCAAAGGAGGAGCGACCCATTCAAATTCTTTGCGCCTTCGCGCCTTTGCGAGAAACTATTCGCACCATCAAGCCGTTTGTTTCATCATCCGCCGGCGCCGGACGATCGCCGCCATGAGCACCGCGAGGCCAAGCAGGGCCGCATCGGTCGCAGGCTCGGGAATGGCAACGGCCGAAAAGAATTTATCGTGGATTTCGTTGTTGGTAGTGTCCACAAAACCGCTGGCAAAAATCTGCCCGTAGATATCGTTGCCTCCATTGGTGACCGTCCCGCCGACGTCGAGGAGCGACCCATCCCATTGGGCCGACGTGGTGAAGTTAAGCCCACCCTCGAAATTCCAGATGACCTGACTCGCCGAGTTTTGGGAGTTGCCGTTGAAATTAACCCTGCCCGGGCTCCAGGTTGTCCCGGCGTCAAAAACGTTGATGATCGCATCCGAGCCAGCCGCGACATTGAGGGAAACTTGATTAAAGCTGCCCGCGTGGCCGACATCCAGGTCAAACACGGCGACCGCGTTGGGCGTACCATTGATTGTTATCGTGTTGTTGCTCGCCGTCAGGTTGGTGGCAGATGCATTCTTGAAAATGGAGGAATCGTTGGTGAGGGCGGCCAGGCGCGAAGAGAAGTAAGGGTCCGGACTGGAGAGAAAATTCACCGCCGGTTTGCCGCCGTTGCCGCTAAAAGTGAGGTTCGGCGTGGAGCTTGGGCTGGAGCCAAAAGTGAGAACTTGCATGCCGCCATTATTGACGGGGAAATCGTTGAGCCCAGAATTGGTGCTGGAGTTCTTGACCACCTCTCCACCGCCACTCAGCACCTTGCCACTACTTCCGGAAAAACTTAGCTGGCCATAATCCTTAAATGAATAGGCGTCGTCCTTGTAGGCGGCCATCGAATTGATGTTGGTATTGCTGCCAATGGAGACCGTTCCGCCGGACGCCACGCCGCTGTCGACGTCGCTGTTAACGGTGAGATTATTGGTCGTAATGATATTTTCCGTGCCCATTTCAGCGGCAAAGTTAGCCGCGGCCGTGGACACTTGGGCCACGGCGGCAAGGGGCGCGGCGGCGAGCAGGGCGAGGACCATCGCGCGCAAAAGTAAAGCAGGGCGGTGCATGGCAGCAAAACGGTGGCTTATGCAGGACCAACCCTTCCCCTCGCGCCTGAGTGCTGTCAACCGGGCTGGGTTACGAATAGCCGACGAATACGTGACATTGCCTACCCTCCTGGAAATCTGTGTTACAAGGGTGAAACCAAGCGCGCTTTTCTTTTTAAATCCAGAAGCGAGGAATCGAAACCTCGCCATTCGGAAATCGTCCTTCTGCCCTTGTCATTTTTCCCGGCCTGGCCTCAAACCGGCAGTGGGAAAGGATAACGGGTGACGCCAACGCCGGCGGCTTGCTCCGCAAGCTGGACAAGCTCGTCGATCAGGATGGTGGGATCTTCGTCGTAGCGCAGGCCCAGGAAATTCTCGCGGTTGCGGGCGTAACTGGCGGGATCATCCATCCAGTGGTCAATGAGCACGGAAAAATCGTCGGCACTGCCAATTTTTTTTGCGGCGCTGCCATTGCGGAAAAACTTCCAGGTCAGGCTTTCCTGCGGCATGATGCCCCCAAAGGCGTTGAAAATGATCGGGCAGCGGTAGTGCAGGGCCTTGGCGCAGGTGGTGGTGCCGCCGCGGCTCACGACCGCATCACTGGCCTGCATGAGCATGTGGACTTGGTTGGAGTAGCCTTCGAGGTAGAGATTGAACTCCGGGTGAAGCGCCCGCCAATGGATGAGCTGGTTGTAGGTTTCGTGGTTGCGCCCGCAAACCACGATGGCCTGGCAGCGGTCGGCGTGGCGCACGAGCGCGGGCAGGAGTTCAAGATGGTTGTTGGCCCCGTTGCTCCCGGTGGTCAGGAAGACGGTGAAAAGGTCGGGCTCCAGCTCGAGCTTCTTGACGCGAAACTCGGCGCGTTCCTCCGCGGTGGCGAGAACTTCAACGTAGGAACGCGGATGCATGAGATGGCCGCGCACGCGGGATTTGTCCGGCGGAATGCCTTTTTTCACCGCGTAGTCGCGGGCGGTGGACGTGCGCGAAACGTAGAGATCGGCCGTCGGCTCGATCCAGTTGATGGAGTAACCCCAGCCGCCGGAGAACTCGCCGCAAAAGGTGGCACAGCGGACGTTGTCGGGGCCGAGAATTTTTCGCGCGAGCTGGAAATAGCCGCGGTTGAGGCAGTCGTGCACGCTGAAGATGAGATGAGGGCGGTACTCGCGCACCACTTTCTCGTAATAGGCGCGGCCAAAGGAGACGTTGTTGCGGTTGAGGAGGCTGAGCAGCTCGATGAATGAATAATAGGCCGTGTGGAGAAAGTGCGCCTTGCACTGGATCCAGTTGTAGAAATCCACCCCCACGCGGTTAACCACGGACGATTTCTCGAGCATCTGCTCGATGCGCACATCCACCTTGTGGCGGTAAAGGTGGAAGCACCATTCGGCAAAGGCCTCGGCGCGCGCGTCGTGGCCGCCGCCGGTGCTTGAACTGAGGACAAGGATGCGAATGTCGGACATGATTGAATTTAGCAGGCTGTTGAAAAACTCTGCTGAGCCGCCGTTGCGATCAGAAAGCGCTGTCCGCAAGGTGACTCGGAAGGGGGTATCCTTGGAGAGGCTGTCCCCTTCCGAGCTAACGCCGCGGAAGCGTTTTCTGGCGCAACCCGAAGGGCAACACCGCTTTTGGCCGGGAGCCGCAGAGCTGCCGGGCAAGGCCTTTTGGGCATTGCACCGGCAGCTCCGCCTCGCTCGCGGCTAAAATCGTGTGTTGCGTCGGCCAGCATAGTTTTTCAACAGCCTGCTATCCGTAGTAAATGCGCAGCGCAGCACGGAGCAGCACGGGTGGCGCCACGCGGGCGAAGAGCGGTGCGAGGCGGGCCTGAAAAAACGATCCGGAGCGGACGGTGCCGCTGCGGCCGCGCAGAAGCGCACAGCGCAAGTCGGCGGCCGCGCGCTTCGGCAACGGGGCGGCCTCGAGGTTGGCCTCGAGGCGCCGCCAGGCGCGGGCTTCGGTTTCACTGAGCTCACCAGAGGGTTGGTGCATGGCTTGGTTAAACGGCGTACGATAATCGCCAGGGCGGAAGTCGATGATGCTGACACCCGTGCCACGGGTTTCAAAGGCTAAACTTTCGCTGAAAGCGGAAAGACCGGCCTTGGCAACATTGTAGCCGCTCATGAAGGGAAGAGGGAACTCCGCCGCGAGCGACGAGACATGCACGAGGCAGCCGCGGCGGCGGGCGAGCATCGGGCGCAGGGCGGCGCGCGCGAGGCGCAGGGTCGCCAGCAGCATGGCATCAAGCTGGGCCTGCCAAACGGCGAAGTCCGTCGCAGCAAACGAGCCAAAGACGCCATAGCCGGCATTGTGGATGACGAGGTCGAACGCGCCACCGGCGGCATCGGCCGCGCGGAGAAAATTTTCCTCGGCCGCCGCGGGGTCGGCAAGATCGAGGGCCACCGGAAAGAAATTTTCGCGCGCGGCCAGGCGGGCGGAGTCGCGCGCCGTACCCCACACGCGCACGCCATCGGCGAGCAGCATTTCGACAAAGGCCGCGCCGAGACCGGAGCTCGCGCCCGTGACAAAAGCCGTGCGGTGAAGAGCGGAGACTTGGGGGGCAGACACGATTAGTTAACTTGTTTGAGCACAGTGCAGACGTTGGCGCCGCCAAATCCGCTGCTGTTATTGAGCACGACCTTGGGCGCCTCGGCCACCGTGGTGCGGAGGATGTTGAGGCCCTCGCACAGGGGATCGAGCTGGCTGATGTGGGCCGAGCCCGGCATGAAACCCTCGCGCAGCGCGAGGGCACAGAAGGCGGTCTCCATTGCGCCGGAAAGCGAGAGGCCGTGGCCGGTCAAGGCCTTGGTGCCGCTGATGGCGGGGCGGGCGCCCGGAGTAGTGAAAACGGCTTTGAGCGCCTTGATCTCGGACGCGTCGCCGATGGGCGTGGACGTGGCATGGGCGTTGACGTAATCGATTTCTTCGGGCGCGCAGCCGCTGTCTTTCAACGCGAGCTTCATGGCGAGGTGCAGGCCGACGCCATCGGGATGCGAGATCGCGACGTTGTAGCCGTCGGAGGCCTGGCCCCAGCCCGCAAGTTCCGCATAGGGACGCACGCCGCGGCGGGCCACCTCGGCCTCGTTTTCGAGCACGACCACCGCGCCGCCGCCGGTGCCGACAAAACCGTCGCGCGCCACATCGAAGGGACGCGAAGCGAGGTTGGGATCGGTTTGCAGTGAAAGCGCACGCATGCCAGCGAAGGGCAGAATACTGTCGGTATTGCAGTCCTCGGCCCCGACGACGAACATGCGCTGCTGTCGCCCGGCCCGGATTTCTTCATGGGCAAAAGCGAGCGCGTGCATCGACGATGCACAGGCCGAGGAAAAACCACAGGAGGCGCCGAGAATTTTGAAGTGCGCGACGAGGTTGAAATTGAGCGTGCCGGCAATGGAGGCGACAATGCCGAGTGGCGAGGTGCGCATCACGCCGACCTTGAGCATGCGCTCGTGATAGTGGTGCGTGAGGAAGGGCGAGCCACCCGAGGCCGCGTAAAGGCCGGTCTGCGGGTTGGCGACATCATCGGGCGAGAGGTGCGCGTCCTCGATGGCCTGAAGCATCGAGCAGTAGGCGAAAAGCGAATTGGGCGCGAGGCCGCGGAGAATTTCGCGCTTGATGGAATATTTTTTCGGAAGAACCCAATCCTCGGGATCGGACGAATCGACGGAGAAGTCCTTGATGGTGCCGACAATTTTCACCGGCACGTCGGGCTTGTCGAAGGGCGGATAAACCTCAAAGCCGTGGCGCAGCTCGCGCAGGCTGCGCGTGATACTGGCAAGGTCGTTGCCGATGCTGGTGATGAGGCCGAGGCCGGTGATGTAAACTTTACTCACGATGCGGGGCGAGCCCGGCAGGCGCGCAAGCGAAACGCAACCGGCTCTTGAGACTCAAGACAAAGGCCCGCCTGTGCAGAGGTCAAGCGGGGCGCGCTCAGACAGCGGCAGGGGAAATGACGCGGGCAGCGGCCGCGGGCAAGGAGTGCACCGCTTTCGGTGCAGCGGACGCGGGCGCGGCCGCGGCGGGCACCGGTTCGACAATAGCCTCGCGGAAGCCGTAAGTCAGGGTGATCTCCTCGACGTAAACGGCCTTTTCCTGGCCGACGCGAATCTGCCCTTCGATGGTGGCGAGGGGCATTTTCAGCCGTTTCGGCTTGATGGAAATGGTGAGCGTGTCGCCGGGTTTGCAAATGCGGTGGGCGCGCACGCCTTCGCAGCCGGTGAAATAAATGGTCTGCGGGTCGGCTTGCTTGCCTTCCTCCCCATGGCCGCCCTCGATCAGGAAAAGCACGGCCAGCTGGCCGATCGCCTCAAGCATGATGGAGGCAGGCATGACGGGGTTGTCCTTGAAATGACCTTTGAGAAAAAATTCGTCGCCGGTGATCTTGTATTTCGCGCTCGCGCTGGTCGATCCGATGGTGGCCTCGTTGAGAAAGAGAAACGGCGGCTGGATGGGCATGACCGCGCCAATATGTTCAATGGGCAGGAAGCGCGAGGGCTTGGGTGGCGGCAGACCGCGAACTTTGCAGTCGATGAAAATTTTGATGTCTCCGAGCGTCCGCAGATTGCGCAGCTCGTCGTTGTTGATCGACATTTGCAACGCGTCCTCGACGAGAATAACGATCTCCATCATCGTCAGCGAATCAATGCCGAGATCCTCGATCAGGCGAAGATCGTCATCGGCTACGCGCAGCCGGGCCCGCTGATCGGGTTCGGCAAAGCGCTCGATGATGCCAATGACCACCGTGGGCACGGGCGTGGGATCCCCGGTCTTGCGAAATTTGATCGCAGCTTCGATTGTCGCCGGGGAGCAGCGTTTCAATGCCTCCGTCAGAGCGGCCTCATCTTCGGCCGTAAAGGATTTGGCTGAAGTTGGAAACGGCTGCTTGCTGCCATTAACTTCAGTATTCTTGTGAACGTCTTCTGCCATTGTTAGTTCTCTTGTAAATTATGGGGTTTTCTGTTGTAAACCTAATTCTTCCGCCGCTTCCGAGCAGAAGCCTGCAAATTCTGGCAAGTTCTATCAATATATTACTTACGATATCGCCTTAAGTTCCGTAAAAAATGGTCCTCGCTCCACTGGCATATTGCTGTGATTATTTTTACTTCATCTGCCTTGCATGAACGCTACCCTGGCGCCTCAGCCTGTTTTTCTGATTACGCATGAGTTCTATCCGAAACGTGGCGGCATTGCAACGTTCACGGAAGAAATCGCAAAGGCCTCTGCCAGCCTCGGCTACGACGTCGAAGTGTGGGCCCAGTCCGCTGCGGCCTGCTCAGAGAAAGCGTGGCCCTTTCGCCTGCGCCGTCTCCCCCTGAAGGGCACGCATGACTTAACCTGTCAGTTGCGCCTCGCCTTCCAGCTCATCCGCGAGCGCCGCCGCCTGCGCTATGCCACGGTCTACCTGCCGGAGCCCGGTCCCATGCTGGGGCTGATGTTGCTGCAATTTTTCAAAGCGTTCCGCCCCAAGCGCCTCATCCTCACCTTTCACGGCTCGGAAATCCTGAAATTCCATCGCAACCCCCTCAAGCGCGTCCTCGCCCGCAGCCTCATCCGCCACGCCACGCGCATCAGCACGCTCACCAATTACACCCACGAGCTCCTCTGCACGCATTTCCCCGAGGCGATCGGGAAAACTTTTCTCACTCCCGGTGCGCTGCGCTCCGATTTCGCCATTGTGACGGCGCCGCCGCCGACCCCGGAGGACAAGATCATCATCCTCACGGTCGGCCGCCTCCACCCGCGCAAAGGCCAGTTCGCCACCCTGCGGGCGCTGCAATCCCTGGATCCGCGCTTTCGCGCGCAGATCGAATACTGGCTCGTCGGCGGTTCCAACCGCGGAAACTACGAGCGCGCGCTGCGCCTGGCCGCGGCGCAATCCGATTTCCCCGTGCGGTTCTTTGGCAGCGTGCCCGATGATGAGCTCGACCGCATCTACGATCACGCCGCCATCTTTGCCATGACCAGCATTGATCACGATTGCAGCGTCGAGGGCTTCGGCCTCGTCTATCTCGAGGCCGCCGCGCACGGCCTGCCCGCCGTCGGCCACAAGATCGGCGGCGTCCACGAAGCCGTCATCGACGAGGTGACCGGCCTGCTCGTGCCGCCGGACCGCCCCGCTCAGCTCACCGCCGCCTTCGAACGCCTCATCACCGATCCCGCGCTCCGCCATCGCCTCGGCGAGGCCGGCCGCGAGTGGGCCAAGCGCAACTGCTGGCGCCAGTCGGCCGACCTGCTTTTTAGCCACGCGCCAGCCGGGGTGCGCTGATCCGGTCCTCGTTGGCCGTGAAAAAAATTGCCCCCGCACCGGGGGCCGTTTGTCTCGCTGCATGTTCCAATCGCGCTCGCAACTCACGGTCCGCTACGCCGAGACCGACATGATGGGCATCGTTTATCACGCGAACTATCTGCCGTGGTTTGAGATCGGCCGCACCAACCTCCTCAAGGAAAACGGCCTGCCCTACCGCCAGCTCGAAGCCGACGGCTATCGTTTGCCCGTGCTCGAAATCACCGCGAAGTTCCTGCGCCCCGCGCTTTACGACGACGCGCTCACCATCGTCACCACCCTGCGTGAAAAACCGGTGCTCCGCATCAAACTCGAATATGAAGTCCGGCGCGGCGATGAACTCCTCGCCACCGGCCATTCGCTGCACGCCTTCATCAACTTCCAAGGCGAGCCCGTCCGCCCGCCCGAGGCCTTCACCAAGAAAATGCATGAGATCTTTAGGGATTCGTAGTTGGTAATTAGTATTTGGTATTTGGTCTCGGACTTGGGCGTTGGGCGTTCGATGTTGGATGTTGGGTGTTCAAGGCTCCGTGCGCGTATTCCTCGAGCACCACCGCCTCCGTCTCCGCCGCGCGCGCCGCCGCCAGGATTTTCCCCGCCGAATCCGTTAGCCGGAACACCGCCCACACCGCGTGCGCCCGCACGACCGGTGAAGCATGGCCCGCCAGCCGCGCCAGCGGTTCCAGCAAATCCGCGCCGCCCGAGTTTCCCGCGACAACGCAGGCGTTGCGCAACAGCCCGGCGAGCTTCACCCGCTTGATCGCCGTGCCGCGAAATACCCCCGCAAACCGCGCCGGCGTCAGCTCCAGCAGCTCCCGCAACGGCAGCTCCGCGATTTCGCCGCGCGCCGCCAGCAACACGCTCCGCGCCGTGCGCGCGAAACGGTTCCACGGGCATACATCGAGGCAGATGTCGCAGCCATAGATGCGCGTGCCGATGCCCGGCCGCAGTTCCCGCGGGATGATCCCGCGGTTTTCGATCGTCTGGTAGGAAATGCATCTCCGCGCATCGAGCACACCCGGCCGCGGCAGCGCGCCCGTCGGGCACGCGTCCATGCATCGCGTGCATTTGCCGCAGAGCAAGCCCACGTCGTTTCCGTTTTCCGCCTTCCGCTTTTCGATTTTTTTTCGCAACGGCGCATCCGGGACGAACGCCAGTGTCGTTAAAATCGATGCCAGAAACAGCCAGTTCCCGAAACGCCGGGAGATGAGCATCGTGTTTTTTCCGATGAAGCCCAGTCCCGCCCGCGCCGCCCAGCCGCGCTCCAGCACCGGCCCGGTGTCCACGTAATAGCGGTAGTCCGTGCCGCCCGCGCCGAAAATTTTCTCGATCGCCTTTCCCGCCGCCACCAGCCCCGCCTTCATCGTGTCGTGATAATCGTCGTGCAGCGCGTAGCGCGCCCACACTGGCTGCACCGCGCCTTTCGCCTTCCGTTTTTCGTCGCGCCAGTAATTCACCCCCAGCAAAATCACCGACTGCGCGCCCGGCAGCACGAGTCCGGGCTGCGCGCGCTTCTCCGCCGTGCGTTCCATCCACGCCATGTCCGCGTGCAGGCCCCCGTCGAGCCACGCGCGCAAGGCCTCCGCGCCCGGCGCCGCGCCGTCCACCCGCGCAAACCTCACCTCGTCGAAGCCGAGGGCGTGCAGCTCCTGCCGCAACTCCTCCTGCCGCGCGTCGGCGTTCATGGTTATTTCCCCGCCCGGCCAAAATCCGCCGCCTCACGCCGGTAGGTGCGCATCACGTGGTTCACGATGTCCTCCAGCGGCCGCGCATCGGTCAGGATGAGCGTGCCCGAGCGGCGGTAAATCGGCTCGCGCTGCGCATAGAGCTCGCGCAGCCGCGCCTCGGGATCTTCCACGTTGAGCAACGGGCGATTCGAATTGCCCGCCGTGCGCTTCAGAATCGTCTCGATGGAGGCCTGCAGGCAGATGACCACGCCTTTTTTCTGCAGCAGCTCCAGCAGGCCCGGCGACGTCACCAGCCCGCCGCCACACGCCACGACCGTGCGCGCCGACGGATGCCCCTGCTCGATGAATTCGCGCTCCAGCGAGCGAAACACCGCCTCGCCTTCCTCGGCAAAGATGCGTGCCACCGGCTTGCCCCGCAGGCGTTCGATTTCGTGGTCGCTGTCGAGCAGCGCAAAGCCCAGCCGCTGCGCCGCAATGCGGCCAACCGTCGTCTTGCCCGTGCCCATAAAGCCAACGAGGTAAAGGTTGGCGTCAGAAATGCTCATGAGTGGTACCGTGAAGTAACGCGCTTCAGCCCGCGTTGCCAAACTAGAAAAATTTAGATTCGGCGCGCATTTGCGTTTCCCTTCATTGCATGGCAGCCATCTTCTCCGCCAGTGCGCTTCAACGCCCACCACATGAAACTTCACGTCTCCCACCTCACGCGTTATGATTATGGGCAGAGCGTCCACTTCTCACCGCACCTGCTCTACCTGCGCCCGCGCGAGACGCCCCTCCTGCGGGTGAACAGCTTCGGCTTCAACATCGCACCCGAGGCCAAGCTGGTCTGGACGCGCGACTCGCACGACGTCTTCCTCGCCTGGGCCTATTTCTGGGCGCCGGCCGCCGCCTTCAACATCCGCAGTGAATTCGAGGTCGAGACGTTCGACACCAATCCCTTCGACTACATCCTTAAAAATTACGCCGCCAAATTCCCCTTCAACTACGAACCGCTCGAGAAATTCAACCTCACCCCCTATCTCGCCCCGCCTTTTGCCGAGACCCAGGCCCTCCTCCGCCACTGGCTCGATGAGCACTTCATCGACCGCCCGGTCGAGACCACGCCTTTTGTCACCGCGCTCAACGAGCTCATTTACGATACCCTTCATTATATTTCCCGCCACGAGACCGGCATCCAATCCTCGCGCCGCACGATCGAGCTCGGTTCCGGCTCGTGTCGCGATTATGCGGTTTTCTTCGCCGAACTCTGCCGCACGCTGGGCCTCGCCGCGCGTTTCGTCAGCGGCTATCACTACGACCCCGAGCCTGACAGCCCGGCGAACAGCACCATGCACGCCTGGGTCGAAGTTTACCTGCCCGGCGCCGGCTGGAAAGGCCTCGATCCCACCCATGGCATCTGGTGCGACGACTCGTTTGTGCCCGTCGCGCATGCCGCCATCGCCGAAAGCGTCAATCCCATTCAAGGCAGTTACTACAGCCCCGTCCTCGTCCCCGCGAAACTGACCGCCAGCGTGCTGATCGAAAAGCTGACGTGATCGCACGTGGAACCGTTGGCAGGCAGCGCAGGTAGGGCGCGATGCTAACGCGCCGGGATAGCCTTCAGTCATGTGGGCGGGGTGCCCTCACCCC
>DASYOA010000137.1:0-3766 GCA_036008265.1 Opitutaceae bacterium | reverse complement strand
GTTGTTGCCGCTGTCGCTGCGCCACACGTCGAGAAACGTGCTGGCGTCGAGATAATCGCCCGCCCAGTCGTAGAGCAGGATTTGGTATTCGCCGGCGCGGCGGTCGGTGAGCACGACCTTCAGCTCCTCGTTGACGAGCCGGATGTTCACGCCGAGCTCACGGCGCCACATTTCCTGCACGGCTTCGCAAACGAGCCGGTGATTTTCCGAACTGTTGTAAAGCAATTCGAGCGGGGGCAATCCCTTGCCGCCGGGGAAACCGGCTGCGGCGAGCAGGCGCCGTGCCTCGGCGAAATCGGTCGTCATGCCCACCGGCGGCGTGTAGCTCGCCAGGCCGGCCGGCGTAAAGGCCGTGGCCGGCTGCTGGCCGCCGCGCAGGATTTTTTCCACGATGGCCTGGCGGTCGATCGCGAGAGCGAGCGCGCGGCGCACGCGCTCGTCGCCGAAGGGCGGACGGCGGACGTTAAGGCGGAAAAAATAGGTGTCGAGGTAGGGATCGGTGCGCAGGAACTGCGGCGAGTCGTGCCGGTAGGCCTCGACCTTGCCGACGGGCAGCGTCTCGGTCAGGTGCAATTGTCCCGTGCGAAAAGCGCGTTCGGCGGCGTCCATGCTGTCAAACGGATAGAAGTGGATCGCGTTCAGCCGCACGTGCGCGGCATCCCAGTAGGTTGGCGATTTCTCCACGACGATTTCCTGGCCGGGTTGCCACGATTTCAAGGTGAACGGCCCGTTGCCGACGAGCCGGCCCGGCTGTGTCCATGGATTGCCCCGCTCGTAGGGAGAACCGTTCGCCGTGAGACAGGGCAGGTAGACGGGAAACCACACTTGATGGGTAAGCAGGGCGAGGAACTGCGGCGTCGGGCGCGCGAGCGTCACACACAGGGTGTGCGCATCCGATGCAGTGACGCCGACTTCGGCAAAATCCTTTGTCGTGCCTTTGTGAAAGGCCTCCGCGTTCTGAATCACGTAGAGCATGTCGGCATAATCGGCGGCAAGCGAGGGCGTGAGCACGCGGCGCCACGAGGCGACAAAATCCTGTGCCGTCACCGGTTCGCCATTGGACCACTTCGCATCGGCGCGAAGATGAAAGACGTAAACGATTCCATCGGGCGAAACATCCCATGACTCGGCGACGCCGGGCACGGGACGCAGGTCGACCGGGTCCTCGGCGACGAGTCCCTCGAACAGCGCGGAGACGACGCTGTATTCGCTCAGCCCGGTGACCAGGTGCGGGTCGAGGTCGCTGACTTCGTAGCCAAGGCCGCGATGGAGAACCTGTTCGCGGTTGCCGCGCTGCACGGCGGTCTCGTGTTTTGCGCAACCGGGAAAAACGGCCGCGAAAAATATAAGAGGGCACAAAAGGCGAACCAAGAGAATCGGACTTCTTGCTGATCGATCCGAGGGTAGGGCGCGACCGCCGGGCGCGCCGAGGTCTTTCGGATCCATTTTTACATCCTCCTTCGCTAAAGCTACGGAGGACAGGGAAGGTCGCCCTCCTTCGCCAAGGCTTTGGAGGGCAGGCAATGGACACGAAGAGACGGGTGTCGGCTTGCACCAAATTTCCAAGCAGGTTCTGTTTTTGCCTTTGATAACAGAAACACCAACAGCTCTTCGCGATCTTGGTGTAAAAATCATTTCGAGAATCACGGCGCGCCCGGCGGTCACGCCCTACCTTGAGACAATTTTGTTATGAGTGCTAAACTTTTTGGATCAACGCGACGGCGTGCGCGGCGATGGCGAGGCCGCGGCCGAGCTCGTCCACGTCTTCGTTCGTCGTGGCTTTGACGCCGATGGCGTCGGCGGGCAGCCCGGTGGAAGCGGCCAGCGCGGCCTTCATCGTGGCGATGTGCGGGGAGATCTTCGGGCGCGCGGCAATGATCGTGGAATCGATGTTCACGGGCGCGTAGCCGGATTTTTTCAATTCAGCCACGACGTGCTGGAGCAGAAGCTGCGAGTTGATGTTTTTATAGGCGGGATCGGTGTTGGGAAAAAGATGCCCGATATCCAGCAGGCCGGCGGCGCCGAGCAGCGCGTCGCAGATGGCGTGCGTGACGCAGTCGGCGTCGCTGTGGCCGTCGAGGCCGAAGTCGGCGGCGAACTGCACTCCGCCGAGCACCAGCGGGCGTCCGCGAACGATGCGATGAATGTCGTAGCCGTGGCCGATTCTAAGATTCATGTGAGGTCAGTTACCACGAGAGATAAGAAAAACACAAATCCTGTGTCATCCGGTTTGTGGGCGGGGTGTCCTCACCCCGCGAAAGAAGGGCGCATTTGCGGGGTGAGGGCACCCCGCCCACAACATGCTCAGAATAAAAAACCGAAAG
Organism: Opitutaceae bacterium; assembly: GCA_036008265.1. GTDB lineage: Bacteria > Verrucomicrobiota > Verrucomicrobiia > Opitutales > Opitutaceae > DASRHD01. The sequence goes on along the minus strand of DASYOA010000137.1, from coordinate 1,442 downwards.
CATGAATTATTTGGAAAGTAGAAATTCGAGATAAGCGAAGTCCGCGGGCGTGGTGAGCTTTGGATTGGGGTGCGGATTTTCGAGGAGCGCGACGGGCTGGCCCAGGAGCTCGACCGCCTGCACATCGTCGGTGACGCGGAGTTTTTTCGCGGCGACGCGGGCATAGGCGCGGGTGATGAGTTCGCGCGAAAAAACCTGCGGAGTTTCCATGGCCCAGAGATGCGAGCGATCGAGCGTGCGCAGCCGCGAGGCGGTGCCGCCCTTCGGGGCGTTTGGGGCGAGGTGTTCCTTGATCGTGTCGGTGACGCGGTGGGCAAGGACGACGGCGTTTTCGCGGCGGACGATTTTGTGCAGGGCGCTGAGTTGTTCGGCGCGCACGAGCGGCCGGGCGCAGTCGTGGATGAAAACGTAATCGATGTCGTCGGGCAGTGCCTCGAGCGCATGGGTCACCGAGTCCTGGCGCTCCTGGCCGCCGTGCACGAAGATCGCGGGCGTCGGCGCATAGGCCATGAGCGCGCGGAGCTGAGGTGTATCGCGATACACGATGGCATAAAAATCGGCCACGCCGCTGGCTTGGAAGGCGGCGGCGGAGTAGGCGAAGACGGGCCGGCCCGCGAGTGACGCGAGGATTTTGTCGGAAACGGTGTCTTGCATGCGCGCGCCCCGGCCGGCGGCGAGAAGGATGGCGGCAACGCGGCTCATGAAGAGAAAGGCTGAAAAACTGAAAAACTGAAAGACTGAAGGTGGGACCGGCGGATATGCGACATGGGGATGGGAATGGGATGGTTCAGCCTTTCAGCCTTTGGCGGCGAGCTCCTTCAGGATAGAGCGAGCCGCATGCGCGGGATCCCTGGCTTTCAAGATCGGACGGCCGACCACGATGTAATTTGCGCCCACCCGGGCGGCCTCGGCGGGCGTGAGGGTGCGTTTCTGGTCATCGCCGCCACTTTCACCAGCGGAGCGGATGCCGGGTGTGATGAGTTGCACCTCCGTTGGAAGCTGCGTGCGCAGCAGGGAAACTTCGAGTGGCGAGCATACCAGGCCGCGGAGGCCGGCCTCGGTGGCGAGGCGCGCGAGGCGCGCGACTTGCTCATCGGGCGCAGCGGACACGCCGATTTCGGCGAGCGCGACGGCGTCCATCGAGGTGAGCACGGTCACGCCGAGGAGCAGAAGGTCGGGTTTGGCCTGTTGCTGCGCCGCGCGGGCGGCCGCCATCATTTCGCGGCCGCCGGAAGTATGGAGCGTGAGCATGCCGATGGGCAGGGGGGCGAGCGACTCGACGGCCTTGGCCACGGTGTGGGGAATGTCGTGGAGTTTGAGGTCGAGGAAAACCTGGAAGCCGTGGTCGGCGACCTCGCGCACGCAGTCGGGGCCGCAGGCGGTGAACATCTGCAGGCCGATTTTCACCCAGCGGAGCGAGCCGCGCAGCGAACGGAGGAGGG
>DASYOA010000136.1:0-11504 GCA_036008265.1 Opitutaceae bacterium | reverse complement strand
CATTCGACCGGCTTAGGGCGTGCGAGTGCGCTGCCGCTGCTCGAAGCGCTGCGCGAACGGCTGCGGCAGGTGGAAGAACACGGCGGGGCCGACGAGGATTTTTCCGCGCTGATCAAGCTGCTGTGATGCATTTTTCCCCGCGGATGACGCGGATGGGCGCGGATAAATACGGCTGGCATGATTTCTGAGGTAGGGCGAACCGTCCCCGGTGAGCCGTATTCTCCTCGGCTCGTCAAGGATGCCTCGCCCTACCGCAACACCGCGCGAACGGTGAGTCTGTGCAAGCCGCGCAGTGGCCTGTATGAGGTTCTCAAAATGACCGTGAAAATCATCCGCGTGATCCGCGGAAAAACAAACAATTTTCAATATCATCCGCGTGGAAAAATCCGATTCTGCCTTAAAAATTTGCCACGACGAGGGAGAGACGCATCCTGTTGGAACCATGAGCGACTTTGTCCAGGCCGCACAGATTTCCGAAGCGAAGCAGATGTTTGACCGGCTGCAGGCCAACCTGCGCCGCACGATCAAGGGCAAGGACGATGTCATCGGGCAGGTGCTGGTGTGCCTGGCGGCGGGCGGGCATTTGCTGATCGAGGATTTGCCGGGCCTCGGCAAGACGACGCTGGCCTACGCGCTGGCGCGCTCGATGGACTGCACGTTTACGCGCATCCAATTCACGAGCGATTTGCTGCCGAGCGACGTGACGGGCGTGGCGATCTACGACGAGACAATGAAGGAGTTCGTGTTCAAACGCGGGCCGGTCTTCGCCAGCATCGTGCTCGCCGACGAAATCAACCGCGCCACGCCGAAGACGCAGTCGGCGCTGCTCGAAGTAATGGATCGCGGAAAAGTGACGGTCGATGGCCAGGCGCATGCGGTCGGCTCACCCTTCATGGTTTTTGCCACGCAAAACCCGGTCGATTACGAGGGGACGTTCCCGCTGCCGGAGAGCCAGACCGACCGCTTTCTCATGCGGCTGCAGATGGGCTATCCGCAGGGCGCGGACGAGTTGGATATCTTGCGCACAGCCAGCCTGGGTTACGACGCGATCGAGATCAACCCGGTCATGACGCGCGGCGACGTGATCAAGCTGCAGGCGCTGGCGCGGCAGGTGTTCGTGGAGGACAGCGTGCTGGAATTTATTTTAAAAATCGTCGCCGCCACCCGCACGGAAGCGGAATTCAGGGCGGGCATCAGCGTGCGCGGCGGGCTGGCGTTGAGGTGCGCGGCCCAGGCGCGTGCGCTGGTGCAAGGCCGTGACTTCGTGGTGCCGGAGGACGTGACGGAAATGACCGCGCCGGTGTGCGCGCACCGGCTGTCGCTGGCCCGGCCGGCCGGCGATGCGCTGGAGGAGCGGCGCACGGTGGTGGCCACCCTCAAGCGGATTCTGGCCGCCATTCCGTCGCCAGTCTGAGCGCGGCGCTGCTGCGCATCTCAAATTTGAAATTTCAGATCTCAAATTCCACATCCGCGGCCATGACAACGAAAACCGGAGTCATGGCCGCGGATTGGGGCGGGCCGGGATCGTCCGTGCGGTGGTGGCGTGATTTCAAATGGAGCACGCTGTTGTGGTCGCTGGTTTTCCCGGCGCGCCCGGAGAGCATTGCGCCGACGGTGCCGGGCCTGTTGCTCATTGCCTTGTCCCTGGGAATTGGCTCGGCCGCCTACAACACGGGCAACAACATCCTCTTCATCGCGCTGGCGCTGCTGCTTTCCTGCTTGATCTTGAGCGGGGTGCTGTCGTGGCTGAATTTTTCCGGCCTGCGCTGGCGGCTGGCGACGGGACCGGCCTTGCGCGTCGGGCGCGACGCGGCGGTGGCGCTGGAGTTGCGCAGTGAAAAAAAAATTCTGCCGACCTATGGGCTGTGGTTTGACCTGCGGGCGGTGAATTCGTCCTATGGGACCGATAGGACCTATGCAGAGCCGGGCGAAAAAAAATCCGTCCGGGAAATTCTGGCGGCGGTGGACAAGGCGGAAACACGAGCCCGGCTGTTTCTGCACGACCGGCTCGACGCGGGCGAAGAGGCGCACCTGGAGTGGATTTTCCAGCCGGCGCGACGCGGCGTGCTGCGGCTGGAGTTGGCCGGGGTGGGGTCGCTGTTTCCGTTTGGATTTTTGCGGAAAACACTGAGAGGAGGATTGCGACGCGAGCTCGTGGTCTGGCCGGCGCCGGTCGAGTATCGGGGCGGGAGCGCGGCAACCGTGCGGCGGCCGCAGGCCGGCGAACACGTGGCGCGCGTGGGTAGCAGCGCGGATTTGCTGGCGCTGCGCCGCTATGAGTCGGGCGATTCGCACCGCCTCATCCATTGGAAGGCGAGCGCGCGGCTGGGCAAGCTGGTGGTGCGGCAGTTTGCCGCGGAGCGCGCGGAGGGTTTCACGCTGTGGCTGCGCACGCCGGCGGAGGTGTGGACGCGGTCGGAACAGTTCGAACTGCTCGTGAGTTTCGCGGCGACACTGGCGGAGGATTTGTTCCGCGCGGGCAAGCTGCGGTGCGCGGCCGTGAACGACGAACCACCAGTGGCCGTGCGCGGAGTGCGCGACCTGGAGGAATTCATGGACAAACTCGCCGTGGTGGAATCCATCGATGGCGAAAGGCGAAAAGCGGAAGGCGAAAAAGTTTTTTCGATCAAACAAAACCTCATCACGTTCGCGCCGGACGGGGCGCGGGGAGTGGCCGCCTATGTCGATGGAGAAAAAACGGCCGCAGCTTAACCTCGACGAGCTGCACCAGTTCAAGTGGCTGCTGGGCGGCGCACTCGCACTGCTGTCGGCATGGTCGGTGCCGTATCTCGATGTCAATGCGTGGTTGCTGATGCTGGCGGTGACGGTGCTGGTCCCGCTGATGCTGCTGCGGCCGGATTGGGCGGCGCGCTGGCCGGCGTGGGCGCACTGGCTGGTGTTTCCGGCCATCGTGCTCTTTTTTGCCGGTGACTTTTACCTGACGGGGGAAGTGCTGCCGGCGTTTGTTCGCCTGACTTTGCTGCTGTTGATTTATCGCGGCACAAGTCTGCGCCAGCGGCGCGATGATTTGCAGCTCATCGTGCTGGGCCTGCTGCTCATTGTGGTGGCGGGCGTGCTGACGGTGTCATTGGTGTTTGCGGTGCAGATCCTGGCCTTCACGGCGTGTGCGCTGGTGTTTATGCTGATCATCACGCTGGTCGAGGCGAAGGAGGCGGGTGGGAAAACTTTTAAAAGTGGAAAATCGGAAAACGTGCCGGCCTGGACGCGGATGCGGTGGTGGCCGTTGTTCGCGCGGCTGCGCGCGGTGATGGACTGGCGCGTGGCGGTGCTGGGCACGGGGTTGTTCCTGGGCGTGGTGGGCGTGTCAGCGCTGCTGTTCCTGACGTTTCCGCGCTTCGAGCTGGCGAACAGTTTGTTTCTCGACCGGTTGATCGCGCGGCATACGCGCTCGGGATTTTCCGAGACGATCCGCTTTGGCGACGTGACCGACATCACGCAGGACACGAGCGTGGTGTTGCGGGTGGAGGTGCCCGACCCGGCGAAGCTGCCGGCGGAGCTTTACTGGCGCATGATCGTGCTTGATGAGTATCGCAACGGTGAGTTTCGCACTTCGGCGACGCTGCGCGACCAAGGCGCCAATTATTACAACGGAAGCCTGGTGTACGGCAACGAATTTGGTGGCGGCTCCAGTGTATGGACATTTTACCTGGAACCGGGCGTGAGCCGTTATTTGCCGCTGGCGGGCGGATTTGCCGCGTTGAGGTTTGGCGTGCCGATGGATCTACACTTTAACCGGGCGGCAAGGGTCTTGGTGTTGCGCAACGATCCGGCCACGATGGTGGCCTATCGCATCACCGGCCTGCGCATCGCGGACACGCTGCCGGACAAGGCTCCCGGGAGGGGGCTGCGCAACCTGGGATTGGGTGAAACCGACCAGTTGGCGCTGAGAAAATTAGCCGGTGAAATCGACGGCGGGGGTAATTTGGGCGCGGTTGAATTTGCGCGGCGTGCGACCGCGTGGCTGGCGCAGCGGCATGGTTATGCCTTGCAGATGCAGTTGCCGCCGGGCCCGGGTGATCCGCTGGTGCGCTGGCTGGGCTCGCCTGCGCCGGGGCATTGCGAGCTGTTCGCGGGCGCGTTGGTGATGCTGGAACGCGCGGCCAATCATCCGGCGCGGGTGGTGGCTGGTTTCAAGGGCGGCGATTGGAATGGGTTTGAGAATTACCTCATGGTGCGCAACAGCGATGCGCATGCGTGGTGCGAGGTTTACGACGACACCAAGGGCGTGTGGCAGCGCGTGGACCCGACGCCGGGTGCGACGAGCGCAGTCGACGGCGCGGCGGTCCTGGCCGAGGCTTCGGCCCGCCAGGCATCGGCCCGCAGCTGGTCGGCGCGTTTCGACAGCTTGCAGATGTTGTGGTACCGGCACATCGTAAATTTCGACCAGCGCAGCCAGCGCGACACGTTGGTGGCAGTAAAAGGTGTGATGCAGCGGATGGGTCTTCGCCTGAGTGCGGTGGCGGGGGGCATCATGGTGGCAGTGCGTGCCTGGTTGAGCGCGCCCTGGAACGTGCGCCGCGCGGAGAAAATTTTTGCCGGGGCGGCCGGGATGGTGCTGCTGCTGGTGGCGGCACGGCGCGCGCGGTGGCGATTGCGCTGGCGCTTGGGTTCACCCAAGCGGGTCGATCCCATCCGGCGCGAGGCGGGGCGGCTTCTCCGGCGGATCGCGAACCGCGGATTGCGGACCGAAACCAACGCCGATCTGGCGGGAGTGCGGGCCGAGCTGCAGCGGCTGCGCTATGGGGCGCGGGAAACCTGGCCGGCATCGGGGGCGGTGTTTCGCCGGGCGCGCCGGCTGGCGCGAAGGGGAAGATAGGGCATTTCTATATGTAGCTGGCCTCGTTGAGGCCGGGCCGGGGTCAACGACCCCGGCTACAATATTCGCTTATCCAAATCGAGAATGCGTTCTACCGCGCCACGCGGTAGCGCAGCAGCAGCGTGCCGGCGGCATTGAGCTTTTCCGATGCGAGCAATTCCAGCCGGACGTCAACCCGCGCCACCAGCAGTGGCGTGCCGCCGCCGAAAAGTATCGGTTCGACCGTCAGCCAGATTTCATCCACCAACCCGGCGGCAAAAAACAAAGTGTGCACTTGCGCTCCGCCCAGCAGCACGCAGCGCTTGAAGCCGCGGACGCGCAGGCCGGCGAGGAGTTTTTCCGGTGCATCGTTGGTGAATTCCAGCGAGCCCGGCTGTGCCTGCGCGGCGTAGTCCGCGGGCGTGCGCGTCAGCACCACCCGGAGGCGTTTCGCCATGGGCTGGGTGCAGATCAGGTCGCGCGCACCCCGGTAAGTCACGCTGCCTATCACGCTGCAGTCAAAGCCCCCAAGCGCCGCGTGGAAATGCTTCTGATCCTCTGCTGACGCAAAGCCGCTGCCCGGCGTATCGTGGCGCGTGATGAAACCGTCGAGCGATTGTGCGGTCAAGAGCGTGACATGCATGGGATCAAATTATCTTCCGATTATGTTGCGGCACAAGCGCCAAGGCTTGCACGCCGCCCGCCCGACATCCACGTTATCCCAATATCTTCATGAAGAAAGCCCTTGTTACCGGCATCACTGGCCAGGACGGTTCGTATCTTGCCGAGCTTTTGCTCGAAAAAGGCTACGAGGTGCACGGCGTCATCCGCCGCGCCTCGACGTTCAATACCAGCCGCATCGACCACCTCTATAGCGACCCGCACGTCAATGGCGTGCGCCTGTTCCTGCACTACGGCGACCTCGCCGATTCCGTGCAGATGGTGAAATTACTCTACGAGCTGCAGCCCGACGAAATCTACAACCTCGGTGCGCAGTCGCACGTGCGAGTGTCATACGAAATTCCGGAATATACCGGCGACGTGGACGGCCTCGGCGCGCTACGCATCCTCGAGGCGATCCGCGAGGCCGGGCTGGTGAAAAAAGTCCGCTACTACCAGGCCTCGTCTTCCGAAATGTTCGGCAAGGTCCAGCAAGTGCCGCAGACGGAGACGACGCCATTTTGGCCGCGCTCGCCGTATGGTTGCGCGAAAGCCTACGCCTACTGGCTCACGGTGAATTATCGCGAGAGTTACCATCTCCATGCGAGCAACGGCATTCTTTTCAATCACGAGTCGCCCCGCCGCGGCGAGACGTTTGTCACCCGTAAAATCACCCGCGCCGCCACGCGCATCAAGCTGGGCCTGCAAGAATCGCTCTACCTCGGCAACGTGGATGCGCAGCGCGACTGGGGCTACGCCAAGGAATACGTCGAGATGATGTGGCTCATGCTCCAGCAGGACAAAGCCGACGACTATGTGGTCGCGACCAACGAGACGCACAGCGTGAAGGAATTCTGCCAGGAGGCGTTCGGCCTGCTCGGCCTCGACTGGGAGAAATACGTCAAATACGACGCGCGCTACGAGCGTCCCGCCGAGGTCGACCTGCTCATCGGCGACCCGGCCAAGGCGGCGAAGCAACTCGGCTGGAAACCGAAGGTGCTCTTCAAGGAGCTCGTGAAAATCATGATCGAAGCTGACCTCGATCTGGCGAAACGCGAAGCGCAGATTGCGAAACTGCCGAAACCATGACGGAAAATTGGGAGACGTGGAAAATTGAAAAACACCGGTTGATTGCGTTTTTCGCTTTCCCGCTTTCCCCTTTTCTCAATTTTTCATGAAGCTCTTCATCGCAGGTCACAACGGCATGGTCGGCAGTGCGCTCGTGCGGCGTTTTCAACGCGAGCCGGGCGTCTCGCTTGTGCTGCGCACGCGCTCGGAGCTCGACCTCACCTCGCAGGCCGCGGTCGAGGCGTTCTATGCGGCTGAAAAGCCCGACGCCGCCATCATCGCCGCGGCCAAAGTCGGCGGTATCCACGCCAATAATACCTACCCGGCGGAGTTCATCTATTCCAACCTCATCGTCGCCACCAACAACGTCCACAGCGCCTGGCGGGCCGGCGTGAAGCACATGCTCTTTCTCGGCAGCTCATGCATCTACCCGAAGGCCGCGCCGCAGCCGATGCCCGAGGACTGCCTGCTTTCCAGCGCCCTCGAGCCCACCAACGAAGCCTACGCCATCGCGAAGATCGCCGGCCTCAAGCTCTGCCAGTATTATCGCAAGCAATACGGCGTGCTTTTCCATTCCGCGATGCCGACCAATCTCTATGGCCCGGGCGACAACTATCACCTGCAAAATTCCCATGTGCTGCCCGCGCTCATCCGCAAATTCCATGAGGCGAAGGAAGCCGGGCGCGCCGAAGTTGCAGCCTGGGGAACCGGCGCCGCCCGCCGCGAATTCCTGCACGTGGACGATCTCGCCGACGCCTGCGCGTTTCTTTTTGGCGTCGAGAATCCGCCCGACTGGATCAACGTCGGCACGGGCTCCGATGTGACCATCAAGGAACTCACCGAAACCGTCGCCGCGGTGACGGGGTTCAAAGGCAAAATCGTTTGGGATGCCTCCAAGCCCGATGGCACGCTGCGCAAGCTCATGGACGGGTCGAAGCTCGCTGCGCTCGGCTGGCGGGCGCGCATGGGCCTTCGCGAGGGCATTGAAAAAACCTACGCCAGTTTCCTGGCCGAGAAGGCCGCCGGCACGCTGCGTACAAAATGATCGCGGCTTTGCAGAGACGCCCAGACAAGCCTTGGCTTTTTTCAGTGAAATTCCATCGTCGTTGGCGGCGCTGTAATGTTCGGCGCCAAATTGTGCCATGAGCGACGACATCATCGAACTCGAACCCGAGGAGGACTTGGGTGGCAAAAAATCTTTCTGGGATCACCTCGACGATTTGCGCAAGGTGCTCATCCGCTCGGCCATCGCCATCGGCCTGGCGCTCGTCGTCTGCCTGCTGCTCGACAGCACGCTGGTTGGCATCCTCGAATATCCGCTGCGGCGCATGAATATTTTCGACCGGCCGCAGCCGACGGTGACGTTGCAGCTCGGCGCGACGAAGCTGGGCCCTTACGTGGTTTCCCGCGACCAATTCGACGCCCTGCCGCCGGGTGCGGCGCCGCACGTCGTTTTTCAGGTCAATACTGCCAAGATCGGCGAAGAGCAGGTCGTTACGCTGAAGGCCTTGCCCGGCGTCAAAGACGAAGGCAGCCTGGGCGTGCAGTTGCACAATCTCAGCCCGGCGGAGGCCTTCATGGTGGCTTTCCACGTCGGGCTGTACGGCGCGCTGGTGTTGTCCTCGCCATTCTGGATTTTTTTCGTCGGCCAGTTCCTCCTGCCTGCGCTCAAGCTGAACGAGCGTCGGCTGCTCTACCTGTGGATGGGGTGGGGCACGTTTCTTTTTCTCCTCGGCGTGCTCTCGACGTATTTTGTCCTCCTGCCCGTCGCGCTGCGCGCCTCGACCAAGTATTCCGAACTGCTCGGTTTCGACGCCACTTTCTGGCGGGCCGATGAGTATATCAGCTTTGTCTGCAAATTTCTTTTCGGCATGGGGCTGGGTTTCCAGTTTCCGATCGTCGTGTTGCTGCTGGTCAAGCTCGGCGTGGTCACCCACCGGCAGCTCGCGCACTACCGCCGCCACGTCATCGTCCTGTGCCTTATCCTCGGCGCGGTGCTGACCACCCCCGAGGTCATCACGCAAATCTGCATGGCTGTGCCGCTCTACCTGCTTTATGAGATCTGCATCTGGATCGCGTGGTATTGGGACTGGAAAAAGAGAAGGGCTGAACGACTGAAGGGCTGAAAAGCTGAAGGAATCAACTGCGACAACGCATTGTTCTTGGCTTTCAGCCATTCAGCCATTCAGTTCTTCAGCCTTTCCCTGACATGATTTCTCCCGAGACATTCTCCCACATCGAAAACATCAAGAAGCGCGCCGGCCATCTATGGAGGTTTCTTTGACGCTGAACAAAAACAGCGTGAAATCGAGGCGATGGAAGCCGGCATGGCTGCGCCGGGTTTTTGGGACAACAACGAGCGCGCGCAGAAGCACATCGCCAAGCTCAACGAGCTGAAGCGCGCCATCCACCCGCTCGCCGCGTTTCAAAAGAAACTCGCCGACGCCGAGGTCATGGTCGAGTTGATCGAAGCCGCCTCGGAGGCCGAACGCGATGCTTACGCGAAGGAGCTCAACGCCACGGTGGCGGCCCTCGTTGAGGAACTTGACCAACTCGAGATCTCCTCGTTCCTGAGCGGCCGCTTCGACCACAACAACGCCATTCTCAGCATCCAGGCCGGCGCGGGCGGCACCGAGTCCAACGACTGGGCCGACATGCTTTTTCGCATGTATTCGCGCTGGGCGGAACGCCGCAATTTCGAGGTCGAGGTGCAGGACGTGCAGGCCGGCGACCAGGCCGGCATCACCAAGGCCACTTTGGTGCTCAAGGGTGAAAACGCCTACGGCTATGCCAAGGCCGAGCGCGGCGTGCACCGCCTCGTGCGCATCAGCCCCTTCGATTCAAACAAGCGCCGCCATACGTCATTTTGCGCTGTCGATGTCATTGCCGAGGTCGATGACGACATCGAGATCGAGATTCCCGAAGCCGAAATCCGGGTGGACGTTTATCGCTCATCCGGCAAGGGCGGCCAGGGCGTGAATACCACCGACTCCGCCGTGCGCGTCACCCACATTCCGACCGGCATCGTCGTCGTCTGCCAAAACGAGCGCTCGCAAATCAAGAACCGCGCCAGCGCCATGAACGTGCTCAAGGCCCGCCTCTACGAGCGCAAGCTCGACGAGCAGCGCAGCGAGATGGAGAAATTCTACGGGGACAAAGGCGAGATCGGCTGGGGCAGCCAGATCCGCAGCTATGTGCTGCAACCCTACCAGATGGTAAAGGATTTGCGCACCGGCCTGAGCACGAGCGACACGCAGGGTGTCCTCGATGGCGACCTCGACCGCTTCGTTTACGCGTGGCTCCGCGCCGGCCAGCCGCGCCACCGCAACAAGGATATCCAGATGGACGAGTAGCGGCGCGATGCGCCGCAATGACCAATGACGAATGGAGAATGACGAATGAAGAACGGCCAAATCCGATGAAAAACGCGCTAGACAAAGGGTTAATTGGACATCGCTCATTGGTCATTGGACATTGGTCGCGGGCCATTGGCCATTGGCCATTCGTCATTCGTCATTCGTCATTTTCCCCATGTCACTGAGTTACGACAGCATCCAAACCGCCCTGGCAGGCGCGCCGATGTTCGAGGCGAAGACCTGGCAGCTTTCGCCCGAGGCGTGGCCGCTCACGTCCGAGCAGGTGGCTCAACTTGAGGCCATTGGTGAGGCCTGCCTCGAATACCACCAGGCGCTCGAGACGCTTTATTTCCGTTCGGTCGCGGGCAAGAATCTCCTGCGCAACAAGCCGCTGTTAGCGCCGTGGGTGGCCGACTACCTCGATCGCGGCAAACCCGCCGAGCTCATCGCCCATGCCCGCGACGCAAAAAACCGCGGCGTTTTTCCCCTCGTGATGCGGCCCGACCTGCTGCTGACCGACGACGGCTTCGCGCTGACCGAACTCGACTCCGTGCCCGGCGGCATCGGCCTCACGGCTTTTCTCAACCGGCTCTACGCAGACGGCGGGAAAATCCTCGGCGCAGGCGACACAATGATCGCGAACTTTTATGCTTCGCTCGCCGCGCTGCGCCCGGCGGAACGCAATCCGCTGATTGCGCTCGTCGTCAGCGACGAAGCCGCGACCTACCGGCCCGAGATGCAGTGGCTCGCGCACCAGCTGCAACTTAAAGGGAAGCGCGTTTTCTGCCTGCATCCCGAGAAAATTTTTCCGCTTGGTGGCGCGCTTTTCTTTGATGCGGATGGCAACCCGGAAAAAATCGACATCATTTACCGCTTCTTCGAGCTGTTCGACCTTGCGAACATCCGCACGGCGAAATTTTTCTTCGAGGCGTGGCAGAATGGCGATGTCGCCATCGCGCCGCCCATGCGGCCGTTTCAGGAGGAGAAACTCGCGCTCGCGCTCTTCCACCACCACCTGCTGCCGGATTTTTGGGCGGAGAATCTTAGCGGCCGCGCGCTCAAGCTCCTGCGCGCGATTATTCCGGCCTCGTGGGTGATCGATCCCGCGCCGCTGCCGCCCGGCGCGGTGCTCGACGGCCCGCGGGTCGGCGGCCGCGCGCTCAACGACTGGCGCGACCTCGGTGCGGCGTCGCAGAAGGAGCGCGATCTCATCATCAAGATCAGCGGCTTCCATGAGACCGCGTGGGGCGCGCGCAGCGTGATCCTCGGCAGCGATTGCTCGCGCGAGGAGTGGCAGGCCGGGGTGGAGCGCGCCATCGAACTCGCGCCGGCGAACCTGCATGTGCTGCAGGAATACAAGAAGCCGCGCCGCGTCGAACACCGGGTTTACGACCGCCCTGCCGATGGCCTGCCCGCCGTAGCTTTGGCGAAGGCGGGGCGCCTCCGCCTGTGCCCTTATTATTTTGTCCTCGAAGGAAAGGCGAAACTCAGTGGTGCGCTGGCCACGTTTTGCCCGCCCGACAAAAAGATCATCCACGGCATGCAGGACGCCGCGCTCCTGCCGTGCCGGATTGAGGAGTGAGATAAGCGGAGGAGTTGCGGCA
>DASYOA010000135.1:0-5177 GCA_036008265.1 Opitutaceae bacterium | reverse complement strand
GCAGGGGCGATCCTTTCGTATCCGGTGAGCCATGTCGTGGTGGCGGAAAACTGCGCCCCGGTCATCCGCGCGGGAAAGTTTTTTGAACGCTGGAACCACCATGTGCTGCAGGACCCGCGAACCCGCCTGTGCCAGGAAGATGCCCGCACCGTGCTCAAGCTCAGTCCGCAACTTTACGATGTGATCATAACCGAGCCCTCGAATCCATGGACGGTCGGGGTGGGCAGTGTCTTTAGTCGCGAATACTATGATCTGGCGGCGAGCCGGCTCAAACCCGGAGGGCTCGTGGCCCAATGGTTTCACACCTACGAAATGAGCGCGCCCATCCTGGGGCTGGTCTTGCGGACGTTCAGCTCGGTTTTTCCCCATGTCGAAGTGTGGGATACGGGAAGCGGGGATATCGTGCTGCTGGGCTCCCTGCAGCCATGGCCAAGCGGACCGGAAGTATTTCAAACGGGCTTTGCGATTGCTGGAGTTCGTGACGATCTGGCCTTGATCGGCATTCACTCTCCGGAAGCCCTGCTGGCCCGCCAGCTGGCCAGCCAGCAAACCGCCTTCGCCATCGCTGACCAGGGACCGCTGCAGAGCGATCTTTTTCCCATCCTGGAATATGAGGCGCCGCGGGCCTTTTACATTGGCGACCAGACAACCATATTGAATTTATTCGACGAACGAACCCAGCAACAGCTCCTCGCCCCGGCGGGAAAACTGGCCAGCTTAAGAGCGCTCCCGCTCGACGACGTGCAGGCCCTTTTCCTTAATTTTCCCTCGGTCAATAACGAGCTGGATTATTCCCTTGGCAATCCGGCGCAGGGCGCCAGTTTGCCCTGCGTCTTTATCCCCGGGTCTCCGCAGGTCGCAATCCCTGACATTCCAGAATCCCTTGGTTCCGTCGCAGAAGATGAATTGCACCAAGCCGGGGAGTTGATCGAAGGTTCCGCGGAGCAACGTCGCGAAGCGATTGGCCTGATCGAAACGGTTATTCGCGACGACCGCACCACCAGCCCGTGGCCTGCCGCCGAATGGGCCATGCTGGCAGCTTCGATCGCGTTGAACATCGGCGATACTCACAAGGCCGAGGAACTAGCCGACCTGGCTGCGCAGGTTAATACGGATAACGCACCCGTGGGATATATCGCACGGGTGGTTGAGCGCGCTGGCCGCGAAGTATCAAGTAGCAGGGATCAAGTTCCAAGATAGCCGACCGCTCCTGCCTCCTGACTCTAATCCTGTTACCTGATACCTGGTACTTGTTACTTGGCCGATTCCCATCGGCCCGACCATTCGCTTTTTTTTCGAACGTGATTCACCATAGTCGGAGACAATGAATACACCCACTGGCATCCATCACGTCACCGCCATTGCCAGCGACCCGCAGGCCAACGTCGATTTCTACGCCGGCCTGCTCGGGCTGCGGCTGGTCAAGAAGACGGTGAATTTCGACGATCCTTCCGCCTACCATCTCTACTATGGCGATGAAACCGGGACGCCGGGATCGATCATGACTTTTTTCTACTGGCCCGGCCACGACAGCCGCGGGCGCGTCGGCCCGGGTCAGATGACCGGCCTTTCTTTTTCGGCGCCGCCGCTGTCGCTCAACTATTGGCATGACCGGCTCATCCGGCACGGCATCACGGTGGAGCACAAAAACCGTTTCGGCGAAGAAGTGCTGACGCTGGCCGATCCCGACCGCATCCCGTGTGAAATCGTGGCCGTGGCCGACGACCACCGCACGGGCTGGGCCGGCGGCAGCATGCCGTCCGCGCAGGCACTGCGCGGTTTTCATACCGCCGAGCTGACCGTGCGCACGGCCGCACCAACCGAGAAACTCCTCACCGGCGAAATGGGCTACCGGTTGCTGCGGCGCGAAGGCAACCGCGCGCGTTTCGAGGCCGAGCCGGGCGGCTCGGGCAGCTTCATCGATGTCATTGGCGACGCCACGACGGCACCGGGACAGCAGGGCACCGGCACGATCCACCATGTCGCCTGGCGCGTGCCCAACGCTGAGAGCCAACTCGAGATGCAAGAACGGCTGGCTGATGCCGGCTACGATGTGTCGGAAGTCAGGGATCGGAATTATTTCCACTCGATCTACTATCGTGAGCGCGGCGGCATTCTGTTCGAGATCGCCACGGATGCGCCTGGTTTTTCGGTCGATGAACCCGTGGCATCATTGGGCACGGCGCTCAAGCTGCCGTCACAATTCGAACGCGCGCGGAAACAAATCGAGGCCGTGCTTCCCCCCCTGCAGCCGGCGAGGCGCTATGCGTGAACGCATAGCGCCAAGCGCCAAGTAACAAGTATCAGGTTTCAAGTTCCAAGCTATCTCCTCGCACCGCACTTTCTTGTTACTTGTCACCTGATACTTGATACTTCCTTCCACCACATGCCCAAGCTTCACGACACAAAGGGCACCGCCCGGTTCGGCTCGCCGCTTTCGCAGGCGCGCGGCGCGGTCATCCTGGTGCACGGCCGCGGCTCATCGCCGCACGATATCGCCGGGCTTGCCGATGTGATCCCCGGCGCCGGCCTCGCGTTCCTCGCGCCGGCGGCGACGGGCGGAACGTGGTATCCGCAACGATTCCTCGCCCTGCTCGAGCGCAACGAACCCTGGCTGTCGAGCGCGTTAAACGTGATCGACCAGCTCGTGACCGAGGTGCTGGCGGCCGGCATCGCGGCGGAGCGAATCGGGCTCGCCGGTTTTTCCCAGGGCGCCTGCCTGGCGCTGGAATATGCCGCACGCCATCCCCGCCGCCACGGCTTTGTCGCCGGTCTCAGCGGCGCGCTCATCGGGCCGCCCGACACGCCGCGGACGTCGGGCGACCTGCACGGCACGCCCGTCCTGCTGGGTTGCGCGGAGCTGGATGCGCACATCCCGGTCGATTACGTCGAGCGGAGCGCGGAAATATTTTCCCGGCTCAACGCGGACGTGACGAAGCAGATTTTTCCCGGCGCCGCCCATACCGTTTTCCCCGCGGAAACGGAATGGTTGAAGCAGCGGGCGCTCGGCTAGCGCCAAGTACCAAGTAACAGGTATCAAGTATCAGGATTGTAGTTGGAAGTTCGCCCTCCGTCTTCTTGTTACTTGATACCTGTTACTTGGTACTTGGTATCCGTCACTTGCCACTTGTTACCTGTTACTTGTCACCATAACCTCCGGCGTCATGCGTGACTTCATGGAGCATCCGATCCTCAACGGCTTGTTGCCGCACCTGTTGACGGTCGCGGGCTTCCTGCTCGCCTTCTTCCTCGTCGCGCGGCTCATGAGCGAGAAACGCCAGCCGGGCAACACGGTCGCATGGCTGCTCGTGATCGTGCTCATTCCCTATGTCGGCGTGCCGCTCTACCTGATTTTCGGCGGCCGCAAACTCAAGGGCCTCATCGCCCAGAAGAAACGACTTTGCCCCGTGCTACCGGGCAGCCGGCCCATTGTTTACACCGGCGCGTCTTCCTCCACCGCCCATACGGCCGCCGCCGCCGGCGCGTGTCCGCCCGTCGGCGGAAACAGCGTCCAGTTCCTCACGAACGGAGAGGAAGCCTACGCGGCGCTCGAGGACCAGATCCTCGCCGCGCGCCACTCCATCCATGTGATGACTTTTATCCTCGGCCGCGACAACGTCGGCCGTCGCATTGTGCAATTGCTCGCCCAACGCGCGCGCGAGGGCATCAAGGTTCGCCTGATGCTCGACGCCTTGGGTTGTCTTATGACGAGTGGCAGTTTTGTCGATCCCCTGCGCGCGGCCGGCGGCGAGGTCGTGCGTTTCCTGCCGGTGCTGCCGTTGCAGCCGCGTTTTTCGGCCAACCTGCGCAATCACCGAAAAATTGCCATCTTCGACCACCAGACCGCCATCATCGGCGGCCACAATCTCGCCCGCGAATACATGGGGCCAACCCCGTTCAAAAAACGCTGGCATGATTTCGGCGCCGTCATTTCCGGCCCGGCCGCCGCGCTGCTCAATGAGGTGTTCCTGGCCGACTGGAGTTTTGCCGGCAAGGCCGACCTGGTTGCGCTGCACGGGGAAATCCAGGCCGACCTCGGCGCACCGCTCGGCTCAAGCGAGCTCCAGGTCGTGGCGAGCGGCCCCGATGTCGATGGCGACCCGATCTATGAGTCGCTGATTTCGATGATCCAGGAGGCCGAGCACAGCATCTGGATTGTCACGCCCTACTTCATTCCCGACGAGGTGCTCTTCCGCTCGCTCATGGTCAAGGCCCGGGCCGGCCACGACGTCACGATCATCGTGCCCGTGCGCTCCAACCACCGCGTCGCCGACTACGCGCGTCGTTACTACACGCGCGAACTGGCCAAGGCCGGCGTGCGCGTGCGCCTCTTCCACCACGGCATGCTGCACAGCAAGGCCGTCATCGTGGACGACCGGCTCGCCCTCATGGGCTCGGCCAACTTCGACCTGCGCAGCCTCCTGGTGAATTTCGAGATCGGTGTCCTGGTTTACTCCGAACCCGACGTGCTCGCGATGAAAGCCTGGGCCACCGACCTTTATAACCAGAGCCATGCGCCCCGGCCCGAGCGCAAGAAAAAATTCAACCTGCTCGGCAACGTGGCGGAGGATCTCAGCCGCCTGCTGGCGCCGCTGCTGTAGCGTCGCGCGCCGGCGGCATTTCAGATTTAAGATTTCAAATTTCAGATTATTTCTGGTCTTAAATCTTAAATTTGGAATTTGGAATCAAGCTGATGGCCGCGCCTGCGCGGCCATCAGCTTGTAATCGGCCGCGTCGCGCAACGCTTCCCAGCTGGCGTCGATGATGTTGTCGCTCACGCCGACCGTGCCCCAGATCCCGTGGGCATCGCCGCTCTCGATCAGCACGCGCGTGCGCGAACTTGTCCCCTGCTTGCCCTCGAGGATGCGCACCTTGTAGTCGCGCAGCTCCATTTCCTTCAGCTGCGGATACACGCCCTCGAGCGCGAGGCGCAGGGCCTTGTCGAGCGCGCCGACCGGGCCCGTGCACTCGGCGACGGTGTGCACGTCCTTGCCCTGCACTTTCAATTTCACCGTGGCCTCGGCCCACAACTCATCGCCATGCCGCTCGATGATGACGCGATAGCCTTCGACCTCGAAAAACGTCTTCCGCCGGCCGAGGCATTTCGCGACGAGCAGTTTCAGCGACGCATCCGCCGCCTCGAATTCGTAGCCGCGAAATTCCATCTCTTTCAACTC
>DASYOA010000134.1:0-2889 GCA_036008265.1 Opitutaceae bacterium | reverse complement strand
CGTGCCCGCCGCGTTCGAGTTGCCGCAGTGCGATGCCACCAAGCGCGCGGCCGACCTCGCCGGCTTCACCTACTCGGCCCTGCTGCAGGAGCCCGTCGCCGCCGCGCTCGCCTACGGTTACCAGAAAATGGACCGCAAGGCGTGCTGGCTCGTGTTCGATTTCGGCGGCGGCACGTTCGACGCCGCGCTCGTCACGTCGCGCGACGGCACGATGCATGTCGTCAATCACGGCGGCGACAATTTCCTCGGCGGCTCCGACCTCGATTGGGCGATCGTCGAGCAGCTTCTCGCCCCGCAAATCGCGACCGAATACAAGGCCAAGTCTTTCCGCCGCGGCGAAGCCCGCTACCAGCACGACTTGCTCCGGCTCAAGGCCGCCGCCGAATCCGCCAAGATCGAGCTGTCGCGGCTGGAAAGCGTCCACCTCGAGGTTTCGCTGGGCCAGGTCGACCCCAAAAATCACGTCATCACGCACGAGACCCAGCTCACCCGGGCCGATGTGGCCCGCGTCGCCACCCCGATCATCGCCCAGGCCATCGAGATCGCCCGCCGCGTCCTGCGCGAGAAGAACGTCGCGCCTGCGGCCGTGGAGAAATTGATCTTTGTCGGCGGCCCGACGATGGCGCCGTATTTTCGCGAAGCCGTGCAAAGCCTGCTCGGGATCCCGCTCGACCTGACGATCGACCCGCTGACGGTGGTCGCGCGTGGCGCGGCGATTTTTGCGAGCACGCAGAGCATCCCTCGCTCGCCCGCCAATCCGGCGCCGGCCCGCGTGGCCGGCGAGTTTAACGTCGAAATCCTGGCCAAACCCGTGGGCGCGGACACCGAGCCGCTCGTGGGCGGCCGGGTGGTGCCGCCTTCCGGTGCTTCGCTGGGCGGCTGCACGATCGAACTGGTGAACCAGCAGTCGAAATGGCGCAGCGGCAAACTTTCCCTCGGCGAAACCGGCGCGTTTCAGATCACCGCCCGCGCCGAGAAAGGCGTGCAGAATATATTTGCCCTCGAGTTGTGCTCCGCGTCGGGTGCGCTGCTCGCCGTCACGCCGGCCCAATTCACCTACACGGTTGGCGTCGTCGTCGAGGAGCAACTCATCATCAACGACCTCGGCGTGGCGACGGCCGATAACAAGGTCAGCGTTCACTTCACCAAGGGCCAGCCGCTGCCCGCCAAAAGCACCAAGCCCTATCGCAGCTCGCGCGAAGTGCATGGCGGCGGATCCGGCGAAGCCCTGCGCATCCCGATCATCGAGGGCAACCGCGCGCGCGCCGACCGCAATGTGCTGGTCGGCATGCTCCAGATCGAGGCCAAGAACCTCAAGCGCGACCTGCCCCTCGGCAGCCAGATCGATGTGACGCTGCAGATGGATTCCTCGCGCCTGCTTACCGTGCGCGCGTACGTGCCGATGCTCGACGAGGAATTTCCCGCCAAGATCGAACTCGGCGGCCATGCCCGTCGGCCGGATCCCGTCGCCCTGCGCAACGAACTGACGCAGGAAACCGCGCGTTTCGCCGCGTTGCAGAATCAGCGGGCCATCGCCCCGGGTGTGATTGCGATAAAACTCGATGCACTCGCGGAGTCCGAGCTTTGCCAGCAACTCGAACGCACCCTCGCGCACGGCCATGAGGCGGACTTTGACGCGCTGCTCCGCGCCCAGCGCGACCTGATGGAATTTAAATTCCAGCTCGATGAGATTGCCGCCCAGCTCGAGTGGCCGGCCGCGGTGCAGGACGCCGAACACTGGCTCTTGCAATTGGCCGAACTCATCGCGCGGCAGGGCGAGGCGGCCGACCACGCGCGGGCCCAAACCCTGGGCGAGCAAACTCGCGCCCTCATCTCCGCCAAAAATGAGGAACGGCTCAAACGCAACGTCACGGAATTGTCCGGGTTGTACGCGGAGATTCTCTATCGCCATCCCACGGCCTGGGCCGATCAGCTCGAAGTGCTGGCCCAAAAGGTCAGCCTCATGCGCGACCAGGCCAAGGCCGGCCTGCTCGTCAAATCGGGCCGGCGCGCGATGGAACTGGGCCAGCTTGAGGATGTGAAGGAAGCGGTCTTTAAATTACAAGACCTGCTGCCCGGCGCCGCGGCCGAGCAAAGCCGCCTCGGCTATGGCTCCACGATCGTGCGTTAATCGATGGCTAAATTTTACACCCCATGCCTGCCTCACCCACGGAATCCATCGGCACGAGTCTCAACCTGGCGAAAGCGCTGGCCCTGGCCCGCAGCGGCCAGATGAAGGCAGCCCAGGCGTTGCTGACCCCGTCCGGCAACTCACCCGGCGATCCGATCGAGCTGCACGCGCTTGCTGCGCTCGTCACGAGCGCCGGCGATTTTTCACGGGCGCTGACGTTGTGGCGGCAACTCCTGCAACGGGAACCGGGCCACGCCGAAGCCCGCCGCATGATCGCCGCGATCGAGCTGTGGCAAATCCGGCCGGCCTGGTATCGGTTCATCCCGATGAGCGCGGCCATTTTGGGCGTCGTGCTGCTGGTGGTCGTCTTGCTGTACGCGTTGTCGTAACAGTTGGCCACGCGCCCGACCGGCCGGCGGGCCATTATTTTTTCACCGGCTTTAAAAAAAGCGCTCCGCAGCGGAGGGCTGCGGAGCGCGACGATCAAATACCCGAGGGTAGGTTGATGTTTTAAGCCATTTTACTGGGTGCCATAGAGCTTATTCACTTCGAGCGCCGCCAGGGCGAAGGCACCGGTGCCAAAATCCGTCGTGTCGGAAGGTTGCACTTCAGCCGGAGTCTGGCCGACAATCTCGGAAGAGCCGAGGCTCCCGTTGGGTTGGATTTTGCCCTGCAACGCGACCCAACCGTTTTTTACGACGCTGTCGTAGCCATTTGTCCCAGTGGGCAGGAGGCCGTTATCAATGCCCCAGGCAAGC